>JAGNLM010000002.1:0-109188 GCA_017999615.1 Gammaproteobacteria bacterium
CCCGTGACCCGCCTCGGCCCGCCACGGGAACAGCTGGGAGCCAAGGTGCCCGTGCCGCCGGCGCCGCCCCCTGCGGCCCCCAGCCCCCCTCCCACACCCGCGCCGGTCACCCCGCCGGCACCGCCCCCCGCGCTGGCACCGGCCCCCGCGCTGGCACCGCCCCCCGCGCTGGCACCGGCCTCCACACCCTTCGTCCTGGGGACCGACCTCCAGCAAACGGTACTCGCGGCAGCGCGGGCCGCGGGTGTCCCACCCGAGGACTGGGTCTCCCAGGCCTCCCGTGCCCTCGAGGCGGATCGCCGAGCCCCGCAGGGGGCCGTCAGCTACGACGAGGTCGTCGTCTACACGCTGCGGGAGATGAACCAGCGCATTGCCCACCTCGAGCGCCGGGGTCTCGCCGCCCGCTGGGGCGCCCTGCGCGCATGGTTCCGCGACCTGCTCGAGCTCCGTTGGTGATCCGGGTGAAGGCGGTGCCGCCGCGTCCGCTAACCTGACGATGGGCCGAGCGACGCGCCGCCGAGGGACTGGACCGCTGGCGTTCCTGGCTCAATACTTAAGGGGCGTGATGAGGGTGCGCGCATAACCCTCTATACTTTCGAAGTCTGGCCGGCGTGGTTCACCAGACAGCGGGTGCAACGGAGGGACACGAACGTGCGAACGGTGGCAACCATTCTGAGCATGCTCCTTCTCGCCAGCACGCCGGCTCTGGGCGCGCCGGCGACCGGCAAGGTCTCCTCCCCGAACAAGGCGACGGCCGTGCGCCCGGCGAACAACCGCGCCGCGGCCCAGACCCGGACCGTCGCAGCCGCACCCGCCAAAGCCGCACCCGCCAAAGCCGCGGCGGCCAGAAGCACGCCGGCCAAGGCTACCGGCGCCAAGGCATCGTCCACCAGGGCCACGGCCACCCGCGCGACACCGAGGAAGACTCCCACCGCCGTCGCCCGTACCAGTCCCCGGACTGCCTCAGGCTCCCGGTCGGCGCCACCACGGGTGGCGGTGAACAAGTCGCGCCGCAACGCCCCCGCGCTCACACGGGCCTCTTCTCCCCGCGGGCGAGCCGCCCTCTGCCTGGCACACCGGCCCACGCACGAACCCGCGCTCTCCTCACCGGCCGAGTCGAGTCCGGAGCACCTGCACCTGGCCTCCGGCTCGGCGCTCATCGTCGATCAGCGGCAGAACGCCGTGCTCTACGAGAAGAACAGCGAGACACGGCTGCCCATCGCCTCGATCACCAAGCTGATGACCGCGATGGTGGTGCTCGACGCCCGCCTGCCGTTGGAAGAGACCCTCGAGGTGACCGAGGAGGACGTGGACTGGCTGAAGGGGTCGCGCTCCCGGCTCCCCCTGGGCACCCAACTGAGCCGCCACGAACTGCTCTACCTGGCCCTCGTCTCTTCGGACAACCGGGCCGCTTCGGCCCTCGGGCGCACCTACCCCGGAGGCAAGCCCGCGTTCGTTGCGGCCATGAACCGCAAGGCCCGGGCCCTCGACATGGTGGACAGCCGCTTCGAGGATCCGACGGGCCTGAACCCGGGGAACACGTCCACGGCCCAGGACCTCGTGCGGATGGTGAAGGCCGCCTACGCGTATCCCACCATCCGTCAAGTGACCACTACCCCCCAGTACACCCTGGCACTTCCCCAGGACTCGGGGAGCCTGGAGTTCCGCAACACGAACCGCCTGGTGCGGGCGGAGGACTGGGACATCGGCCTGAGCAAGACCGGCTACATCAACGAGGCGGGGCGTTGCCTCGTGATGCAGGCGGACATCGCGGAACGGCCCCTGCTGATCGTGCTGTTGAACGGAGACGGCCGATACACCCCGTTCGCCGACGTGGTCCGGCTGCGGGACTGGCTGCAGCGCCGGCAGCACATCTCTGCAGTCCCGAGCACCGCGACGACACGCTCGCTCGGCTGAGAACCTCGGCCGCTCCGGGGTCCCTCCGCGACGACGCCCTTCGCGACGGCCTGCCCTCCCTCTGAGTCCGCGTCAGAGTCCGGGGATGTCCGCGCAGGGCCCGGAGACGCAGGCCGCCGCCAGCCCCCCCTCGCCGCCACCCACGGTCCGCAGTTGGGGCGAGGACCGGGCCAGGTCCACCATGTCCGCAAGGATGTGCGCAGTCTCGCTGAGCCAGACGTCCTCTTCGGGGCTCTTCGCAGCCGAGGCGTCCGTGTCCACCTCTTCTCTCTCCTTGCGGGGCGCGAGGCCGCGCGCCAGGCGGAACTGGTTTTCCCGCTCGTAGCTCGCCCGCCGCTCCGCCTCCCGCTCGGCGCGGCGGCGGTTCTCCGCGAGTGAGGTCGTGGAACGGTTGGACCCGGCCAGCTGCGCCGCACCCTCTTCGAGCAGCCAGCGGAAGCCCGGGTCGACCCCCACCCGCAACTGATGGCGGGCGCGCAGGGTCGGTAACAGGGGCAGCAGGTCACCAGCGGCCCGATAGCGCGCCGCTTCCACCTTCGCCCAGGGGATGGCGTTGTCGAACGAGCGCTCACCGTCCGTCGACGGGTCGGAGGCGGTCGGGAGCGTCAGGTCGGGCACCACGCCCCGGTGCTGGGTGCTGCTGCCGTTGACCCGGAAGAACTGCGCCACCGTGGCCTTGAGCTGCCCCAGGTCGCCGGCTGCCCCGCGGGCGAGCCGGGAGAGGTCGATCAGGCTCTGGACGGTGCCTTTGCCAAACGTCGGTTCCCCTACGACGAGGGCGCGACCGTAGTCCTGCAGGGCGGCGGCGACGATCTCCGAGGCCGAGGCGCTCTCCCGGTCGACCAGCACCATCAGCGGTCCCGCGTAGGCGACGGTGTCATCCCCGTCCTCCAGGACCTGGACCTTGCCGGTCGCGTCACGGATCTGCACCACAGGACCCGTGGGGATGAACAGCCCGCTCAACTCGACCGCCTCGCTGAGCGCTCCCCCTCCGTCCCCCCGCAGGTCGAGCACGACACCGTCCACCCCCTCCCTCTCCAGCTCCGCGAGGAGCCGCGCGACGTCACGGGCGGTGCTCCGGTAGTCGGTCTCGCCCCGGGCCCGCGCGGCGGCGTCCAGATAGAAGGTCGGGATGCTGACCACCCCGATGCGCCGCGGCGCCCCGTGCAGTCCAAAGACCTCGATGACGGAGCGTTTGGCCGCCTGCTCCTCCAGACGCACCCGGTCGCGGGTGAGCGTCACGAGCTTGCGGGGCCCACCGTCCGGGGCACCCTTCGACAACACCTCGAGCCGCACCGTCGAGCCCTTCGGCCCGCGGATCAGCTCGACCACGTCGTCCAGGCGCCAACCGACCACGTCGACCAGCAGGCCGTCCGGCCCCTGCCCCACCGCCGTGACGCGGTCCTGGGCCTGCAACTGGCCGCTCAGGCTGGCCGGTCCGCCGGGGATGATGCGCTGGACGACGGTGTATTCGTCCTCGCCCTGCAGCGCCGCCCCGATACCCTCGAGGGACAGGCTCAACTGGATCTGAAAGTTCTCCGAGTTGCGCGGGGAGAGATACGCGGTGTGTGGCTCGATGCTGCCCGCGTAGGCGTTCATGAAGATCTGGAACACGTCCTCCGCGTTGAACTGCTCCGCCCTGCGCACAAGGGCCTCGTAACGGCGCCTGAGCGTGCGCTCGGCCTCCTTCTGGGTCCGCCCCGCCAGCATGAGATTGAGCACGTCGTTCTTCACGCGCTGACGCCAGACCTCGTCGAGCTCCTTGCGGTCCCGCGGCCACGGGGCATTCTTGCGGTCGATCCGGAAATCCTCGTCCCGGGTGAAATCGAAGGGCCCGTCGAGCAACGCAAGCGCCTGACGCGCGCGCTCGCCGAGCCGCGCCCGATAGACCGCGAAGATCTGATACGCGGCATCCAGGCGGGCCTGGCGCAACGCGTCGTCCAGCTTGTCCCGGTACCGGGACATGCGGGCGACGTCCTCCGCCAGGAGATAACTGCGATTCGGGTCCAGGTTCTCCAGATACCTCTCGAACACGCGGGTCGAGAACGCGTCGTCGAGGCTCACGTTCAGGTAATGCTGCTTGTCGATGATGCGGGTGATGAGACCGGTGGCCTTCACCTGACTCGCCGTCGGGGCGAGCGCAGGGAGGTCGGCCCACGCGGGCGAGAGGGCGAGAACCGCGAGCGCGACGCCGCCGCCCAGCAGGGCCCACCGCCGCACGGACCCGGCCCCGCCGGGGGTCAAGATGGGAAGACTCTGCATGCCTGTACCGGACCGCACGGACCGCTCCCCGGGGGGTGCCTGCCGGGCTCCCCCGCCCTCCTCATGCGACAGTCGGCCGCGCCAGGAGTTTCCTTACGTTGGGTCATAGGCGAGGTTCGGGGCGAGCCAACGCTCCACGGCAGCCACCGTCATGCCCTTGCGCCGAGCATAGTCCTCGACCTGGTCGCGGTCGATCCGTCCCACGGCGAAGTAGCGGGCCTGGGGGTGGGAGAAGTAGAAGCCGCTCACCGAGGCCGCGGGCATCATCGCCCGCGTCTCCGTCAGCCGGATCCCCGTGACCGCTTCCACGTCGAGGAGCTCCCACAGGAGGTCCTTCTCCGTGTGGTCGGGGCACGCGGGGTAGCCGGGGGCGGGCCGGATGCCCTGGTACTCCTCGCGGACCAGGGCATCGCCGTCCAGGCGCTCCCCGGGGGCGTACCCCCAGAACTCCCGGCGGACCCGCTCGTGCAGGCGCTCGGCGAAGGCCTCCGCCAGGCGGTCGGCGAGCGCCTTCAACAGGATGGACCGGTAGTCGTCGTGTGCCGCCTCGAACTCCGCGAGCTTGCCCTCGATGCCCTGTCCCGCCGTCACCGCGAAGGCCCCGATCCAGTCGGCGAGCCCCGTCTCTACCGGTGCGACGAAGTCGGCCAGACACTGATTGGGCTTGCCGTCGGGACGCACGGCCTGCTGGCGCAGGTGGTGCAGGGTGAGGAGCACGCCCCCACGGCCCTCGTCCCCGTAGACCTCGAGATCATCGCCGAGGGCGTTCGCCGGGAAGATCCCCACCACGGCGCGCGCCTCGAGCCAGCCCTCGGCCACGATCCGCGCCAGCATCTCCCGGGCGTCGGCGTAGAGGGTGCGCGCCTCGCCACCCACCACGGGGTCCTCGAGGATCGCGGGGAAGCTCCCGAGCAGCTCCCAAGCCTTGAAGAACGGCGTCCAGTCGATGTACGGCACCAGCTCGGCCAGCGGATAGCGCAGGAAGGTCCGCACCCCCGGCTGACGGGGCGCGGGCGGCAGGTAGCCCACCCAGTCGATGCGCGTGCGGTTGGCCCGGGCGGCCGCGAGCGGGAGGCCCGCGGCCTGCTGCCTGCGAGCGGCGTGCTGCTCGCGTTTGGCCGCGTAGTCGGACTTCACCCGCTCCACGTAGGCACCCCGCTGCTCCCGGCTCAGCACACTCTGGGCGACACCGACCGCGCGCGAGGCGTCCTTCACGTAGATGACGGGACCGGCGTACTGGGGGTCGATCTTGACGGCAGTGTGCATCGCCGAGGTCGTCGCCCCACCGATCAGGAGCGGCACCGTGAAGCCCTGGCGCTGCATCTCGCGCGCCACGTGGACCATCTCGTCCAGCGAGGGGGTGATGAGGCCCGACAGGCCGATGACGTCGGCCCCACGCTGCCGGGCGGCGTCGAGGATGACCTGGGCCGGCACCATCACGCCGAGGTCGATCACCTCGAAGTTGTTGCACTGCAGGACGACGCCCACGATGTTCTTGCCGATGTCGTGGACGTCCCCCTTGACCGTCGCCATCAGGATCCGGCCGGCCACGCGGGATCCCTGGGATTGCTCCGCCTCGATGAAGGGCACCAGATGGGCCACCGCCTTCTTCATCACGCGGGCGCTCTTCACCACCTGGGGCAGGAACATCTTCCCCGCGCCGAAGAGATCGCCCACCGTGCTCATGCCGCTCATGAGCGGCCCCTCGATGACGGCCAGCGGGCTCGGCAGGCTCTGGCGCGCCTCCTCGGCGTCCTCGACCACCCACTGATCGATGCCCTGCACGAGCGCGTGCTCGATGCGCTTTTCCACGGGCCAGGCCCGCCAGCTGAGGTCGGCCTCCCGGGTAGCGCCCCCCCCCTCTCCTCGGTAGCGCCCGGCCACCTCGAGCAGGCGCTCGGTGGCGTCCGCGCGCCGGTTCAACACCACGTCCTCCACGCGCTCGCGCAGCTCCTCCGGGAGCTCCGCGTAGACCGCCAGTTGGCCGGCGTTGACGATCCCCATGTCCATGCCCGCCTGGACGGCGTGGTAGAGGAACACGGCGTGGATGGCCTCGCGCACCGCGTCGTTGCCCCGGAAGGCGAAGGAGACGTTGGAAACGCCCCCGGAGACGAGGGCGTGGGGCAGGGTCGCCTTGATCCGGCGCGTCGCCTCGATGAAAGCGACCCCGTAGCCGTTGTGCTCCTCGATCCCCGTGGCGACCGCGAAGATGTTCGGGTCGAAGATGATGTCTTCGGGCGGGAAGCCCACCTGCTCCGTGAGGATGCGGTAGGCCCGGCTGCAGATGCCGACCTTGCGCTCCAGGGTGTCCGCCTGCCCCGCCTCGTCGAAGGCCATAACGACGACCGCCGCGCCGTAACGGCGGGCGAGACGCGCCTGCCGCACGAAGGGCTCCTCGCCCTCCTTCAGGCTGATGGAGTTGACGATCCCCTTGCCCTGGAGGCACTTCAGCCCTGCCTCCAGCACCGACCAGCGGGAGGAGTCGATCATCACCGGGACACGGGCGATCGCCGGTTCGGACGCGATCTGGTGGAGGAACCGGACCATCGCCTCGCGGCCGTCCAGCATTCCCTCGTCCATGTTCACGTCGATGACCTGGGCGCCGTTCTCCACCTGCTGGCGCGCCACGTCCACCGCCCCCTCGAAGTCCCCCGCGAGCACCAGGCGCTTGAAGGCCGCCGAGCCGGTCACGTTGGTGCGCTCGCCCACGTTGACGAAGAGCGACTCCGGACCGACGTTGAGCGCCTCGAGGCCCGCGAGCCGGCAGCGCTTCGGCACCTCCGGGACCCAGCGCGGCGGATAGGGGGCCACGGCCCGGGCGATCGCGGCGATATGCTCGGGCGTGGTCCCGCAGCAGCCACCGACCACGTTCAGGAACCCTTCCCGGGCCCAGTCCCCGATCTCACGGGCCATCCCCTCCGGGGTGTCGTCGTACTCGCCGAAGGCGTTCGGCAGACCCGCGTTCGGGTGCGCGGAGACCCGGGTGTCGGCGACCCGCGCGAGCTCCTCCACATGCGCGCGCAGCTCGCGCGCCCCGAGGGCGCAGTTCAGCCCGATGGTGAAGGGCCGCGTGTGCGCGAGGGAGCTCCAGAACGCTTCGACCGTCTGCCCCGAGAGCGTGCGGCCGCTCGCGTCGGTGATCGTGCCGGAGATCATGAGCGGCACGTCGAGCCCGCGCTCCTCCAGGACTTCGGCCACCGCGAAGGCCGCGGCCTTCGCGTTGAGCGTGTCGAAGACCGTCTCGATCAGCAGCAGGTCCGCTCCCCCGTCGAGAAGACCGCGCACGGCCTCGCGATAGGCCGTTGCCAGATCGTCGAAGGTGACGTTGCGGAAGCCGGGGTTGTTGACGTCCGGCGAGATGGAGGCGGTGCGGTTGGTCGGGCCGAGCACTCCCGCCACGAAGCGAGGCTTCCGGGGATCCCGGGCGGTCGCCGCGTCGGCGGCCTCGCGGGCCAGCCGGGCGCCGGCGGCGTTCAGCTCGTAGACGATGGACTCCAGCCGGTAGTCCGCCTGCGAGATGGACGTCGCGTTGAAGGTATTGGTCTCGAGGATATCCGCCCCGGCGTCCAGGTAGGCCGAGTGGATCTCCCGGATCACCTCGGGCCGGGTCAGGCAGAGCAGGTCGTTGTTGCCCTTCAGGTCCGAGGGATGCTCGGAGAAGCGTGAGCCCCGGAAGTCCGCCTCGCCGAGCCGGTAGCGCTGGATCATGGTGCCCATGGCGCCGTCCAACAGGAGGATCCGCTCCCGGGCGAGCGCCTCGATGCGTTGGCGGAGATCAGCCATGAATCAGATTGCCCGGCGTGGCTGCGCCCACCGGCCTGCCCGCTGCCTGTCGACCATGGAATTTGCCCGTGGAAACAGGCCGGGAGGAACCCCGGCCCCTGGGATGGCATTGTAGCGGAGGGGCCTGACCACCGAAACGGAAACATCCCCACCCGAACCTTGTCCCCGGAGGGCCGTGCAAGTATCCTCAGTGTTGCGGCGTCGTCCGCGGCTTCGTCTCGACCCCTGGCGGACAGACCTTCCATGGCGGGCACCCCCACGGCAAACCCCACCCCCTGCGCCGAGTGTCCCATTCGGCGGCTGGCGCTCTTCGAGCCCCTGTCGAACGGTCTGCTCGAGTTGATGCAGAAGCACCGCCTCGAGCAGCGCGACATCCCGGCTGGCTCCCTGATCTACCCCCAGGATGCCCGGCTGGACGAGAGCTTCACGGTCTTCCAGGGCTGGGTGATGCTGCACCGCACCCTGAGCGACGGCCGCCGTCAGGTGCTCCGCTTCGCCCTGCCGGGAGACTTCATCGGGTTCCAGCCGGACCCCGAGAGTCCGGTCCTGCATTCGGCCCAGGCCCTCACGGCGGTGCGGGTCTGCGTGTTCCGTCAGGACTCGCTGATGGAAATGTTCCGTGAGCACCCGATGCTCGCCATCCAGATGGCGTGGATCGCCTCGCGGGACGAGGCGCTGGCCCACGACCACATGACGAGCCTCGGCCGGCGTCCGGCCAAGGAGCGCATCGCCCACCTCTTCCTGGAGATCCAGCAGCGGCTGGCCGCCCGGGGACCCGTGGACGAGCGCGCAGGGATCCCGGTGCCGCTGAAGCAGGAACACATCGCCGACGCCCTTGGCCTCACCACCATCCACGTCAACCGGACGTTGCGGACCCTGCGCGAGGCCGGCATGGTGGTCCTCCGGGGCGGGATACTCCGGATCCAGAACCGCGCGGCCCTGATCGAGATGACGGGCTTTCGCCCGGACTCGTTCAGCCGGCGGCCCATCCTCTGACCGGACGGCATTCCGCAAGCCCCCGCTGACCGAGACGGCCGATGGGCAACGCCTGGAATTGGGTCACTGACAACGGCGTGCTGCTGGGGGCGCTCGGTGCGCTCTCGGTCCTCTCCCTCATCGCCACGCTGGTCCTCCTGCCCGTGCTGGTGGTCCGCATCCCCCCCGAGTACTTCCGCCATCGGCACCGGGTGCGCGACTACGCGCAGGAGGGGCGCCCCCTCGTGCACCACACGCTCGTCGTACTGAAGAACGTGCTCGGGGTCGCCCTGGTCCTCGCCGGGGTCAGCATGCTCCTGCTCCCAGGGCAGGGGCTCCTGACCCTGCTGATCGGCCTGATGCTCACCGACTTCCCGGGCAAGTACGGACTGGAGAAGCGGCTCGTGCGCCAGCCCGGGGTCCTGAAGGCCGTCAACTGGCTGCGCGCCAGGGCCAGCCACCCTCCCGTCCTCGCCCCACTCGACGGCAACTGAGCGAAGGCCCCCGCCTCAGCGGCACCCTTTGGTGGCCCTGTTGCCGGGCCAGCGCCTTGACTTCCGTCAACGGGGTGTCGCCTGAAGGGATTGCACCCGTATAGTGTGTACCGTTGCCCCGTCGTCGGGTCCAGCCGGCACGCGCGTATCTGTCCGGCTCTCCCGCAAACCCGTGCCCACTCGAGGAGAGCCCCATGAAGCGCCCCGTGCTCGTCCCGTTGGCCGCCACTCTGCTGGCCGTTTCCGCAGCCTCGTCCGCCTACGAGTGGCAGGCCCTGCCGGACAAGGCCCCCGCGCCGGCCGACAACCCCCCGACCGCGAAGAAGCTCGAGCTCGGCAAACAGCTCTTCTTCGACCCCCGCTTCTCCTCGACCGGGACCGTCTCCTGCAACTCCTGCCACAACCTGATGACGGGCGGTGACGACAGCCGGTCGACTTCCATGGGAGTGCACGGCCTCGCCGGCCCGCGCAACGCCCCCACGGTCTGGAACTCCGCCTTCCACTCGGTCCAGTTCTGGGACGGGCGCGCGGCCACCCTGGAAGAGCAGGCCAAGGGGCCGGTGGTCGCAGGCGTCGAGATGGGGATGAACTCTCTCGACGATGCCCTCGCCCGCGTCCGGCAGATCCCGGGCTACGTGACGCAGTTCAAGGCCGTCTTCGGGGGCGACGACCCGGTCAACGCCGACAACGCGGCCAAGGCAGTCGGCGCCTACGAGCGCACGCTGATCACCCCGGGCAGCCCCTATGACCGCTACGTGAAGGGCAACGCCTCGGCCCTGACCCCGCAGCAGGTACGGGGGATGAAGACCTTCGACGAGCTCGGCTGCACCGCCTGCCACCGCGGGCCCGCCTTCAACGGTCCCGAGATGCCCGGCGGCAAGGGATTCTTCATCTCCTTCCCCTTCCACACCTCGGAATACGTGAAGATGTATGACCTGCGGGACGACGAAGGCCGCTTCCTCGTCACCAAGAACGAGGCCGACCACCACAAGTTCCGCGTGCCCACCCTGCGCAACATCGCCCTCACCGCCCCCTATTTCCACAATGGGAAGGTGAAGACGTTGGAAGAGGCGGTGCGGGTCATGGCGCCCTCCCAGCTCAACAAGAAGCTGCTGGACGAGCAGGCGCAGGACGTGGCCGCGTTCCTGGACGCGCTGACCGGCCCCTTCCCGGAGCAGACGATGCCCCGTCTGCCCCCGACGATCGGGTACACGATCCTCGACTGACGATCCTGCCGGCGGGAGAAGGGCTCGTCCCTCTCCCGCCCCTCCCCGCAATCACCCGACCCCTGGTGCGCGCGAGGCCTTGCGCGCCGGGCGGCGTATCCCCAGGACCCGGAGAGGACCTTGCGCACATCGGCGCTCCGGCGGCTCGGTCGAGCGGCAGCAGCGACCACCCTCGCGGTGCTGGGCGCCAGCGTCGCGCTGGTGCTCCTCCTGCGCTGGGTGGACCCGCCGGTCTCCGCGTTCATGCTGCCCGATCTCTTCGCCGGGAAGGGCGGCGGCGTGGTCGCGCACCGTTGGGTCCCGCTCGAGCGCATGCCGGAGCACCTGCTCCTCGCCGTCATCGCCGCGGAGGACCAGCGCTTCGCGCACCACCACGGCTTCGACCTGCGGGAGATCCGAGACGCAATCGAGGAGCGGGCCGCGGGGCAGCGCGTGCGGGGGGCCAGCACCATCTCCCAACAGGTGGCGAAGAACCTCTTCCTCTGGCGCGACCGGAGCTGGGTGCGCAAGGGCCTGGAGGCCTGGCTCACCGCGCTGATCGAGCTCGCCTGGCCGAAGCGCCGGATCCTGGAGATGTACCTGAACTTCGCCCAGTTCGGGCCCCGCACCTACGGCGCCTCGGCCGCGGCCGAGCGCTCCTTCCGCAAGCCGGTCCGCGACCTGACCCCGCAGGAGAGTGCCCGGCTGGCGGCGGTGCTGCCGAACCCGCAGGCGTTCGACGCGGCGGCACCCTCGCCTCGGGTCCGCGCCCGGGCCGACTGGGTCGAGCGCCAGATGGGGCAGCTCGGGGCGTTCTACCTGAACGCGATCCTGTAGGACCCGAGCCCGAGGGTTCCTTCGAAGCGCAGGAGGCCACTCGGTTGGAGACTTTCTGGCGGAGAGGGTGGGATTCGAACCCACGGACCCCTGCGAGGGGGTCACTCGATTTCGAGTCGAGCCCGTTCGGCCACTCCGGCACCTCTCCAGAACGCGTAAGGATACGGTGTCCCCGGGGCGGACGCCAAGACTCACGCGTGCGCCGGCCGTCCCCTGCTCGGCCCCCTACCCCCGGATGAGCACCCGGGTGCCCGGGGAGGCCGCATCGAAGACCTCCAGGAGGTCGCGGTTGCGCATGCGCACGCAGCCGCGCGAGCCGGGCACGCCCATGGGGACACCGTCCGGCGTGCCGTGGATGTAGATGAAGCGCCGGAAACTGTCCACGTCCCCCAGCCGGTTGCGGCCTGGCTCCAGGCCGCTCAGCCAGAGGATCCGGGTGAGGATCCAGTCCCGCCCCGGGAACTCCCGGGCAAGGGCCTCGGAGTAGACCTCGCCGGTCGGCCGTCTGCGCACGAAGACGGTGTTCAGGGGCGCACCGGCGCCGATCCGAGCCCGCACCTGGTGCCACCCGCGCGGCGTGCGACCGCTGCCCAGGGTCTCTCCGGGGCCGTTGCGGGCGGTGGAGACAGGGTACTCCGCCAGCAGCGCACCGTCGCGCCAGTGGCGCAGGCGCTGGTCCTGGATCGACACCTCGAGCACGTTCCCGGGAAGGTCCATCGACGAGCCACCACCGGCCGCGGCGCGGCCTGCGCACCCCCATCGTACCCGGCGCGGGGCTCGCCCCGGAAGCGGCGACCCGGCGAGGGTCTCTTCGGTTGACGAAACCGGGCGGGCACGCGTAACCGGCTGGGCAAGGGGCGATCTCCGCCCGCGCTCTGCTACACTCCCGATCGGCCTCAAAGGGCCGCCGCGCGGGCGATGCCGGTTCCGAAGATGGGCGCCGAAGACTCCTTCTCGCTGCCTCCCACCTCGGGTGCCCTGCCGCGCCCGGGGCACGGCGGCGGGAGGGCGCTCGCGACGCTGACCTCGCGGCGGGCTCCCGCCTGGCCGACACGGGCTCGTGCGCTCCCGGTACCCAGCCTGGACGAGGGACCCCTGCGGGGAGAGGTCCTCGCGCGTCCCCGGACTCTCGAGGGGGGAGTGGACGACTACCTGGCGTTGGGAGGGCTTCTACCCCCGAGGCTCCTGCCCCGTTCGCTCTTCGTCGACCTGTTTGCCTGAGGCGGCCGGCGCCTGCCGGCGTCCCCTCGAAGGTGGCCCCCGGGGCGCCCCTCGTCCGGCAGGTCGGGTCTCGACTCCCAGCAGGTCAGTTTTCGACTCCCGTCAGGAACGGCAGCATCAGCCACGCGATCGTGAGCGCCGCCAGGTGGTCGCCGAAGCCCGGCACGCCCAGTTGGTCGGCGAAGGCGCCGAACCCGCCTTGCGCCGCCACGACACACGCCAGTGCGAGCAGGAGGAACCGGATCATGGGCGTCTCGAGCGCGTGGGATGAGTGACCCCCTTCGGCAAGGCAACCTTCGTGCCCGCCCTGTCTCCCTCCGCCGATTTGCCAAGCCCAGGGGCGTTTCCGGCCCGTCGCCGCCACCCGGGGCTACCGGCCGCGGGTCCTGCTTGGACCTCGCGAGGGCTAAAGCGTCAACGCGCGTTGACGCTGAAGGTAACGGAGTTGCCACCGCCATGCCCGATCGCCTCCCCGCCCCCGCCGACCTGCACCAGCGCCTCGCCGCCCTGCGCGCGCGCCTCGAGCACGTCAGCCGCGGCTGGGCGGAGGGCAGCTACGAGGCCCTGATCAGAGTTCTGGTGGAGCTCCTCCCCGCCGCCCTCGACAGCGAGCGGGCCACGGTGTTCGTCGCCGAGCCGGGTGAGACCCCCATCTGGGCCAAGATCGGCACCGGGATCCGGGAGCGCCAGATCGAGGCCCCGCGCGCCGAGAGCGTCGTCGGGCAGACCGTCACCTCCGGACGGCCGGTCGTGGAGAACCGGCCGAGCCGCTCGGGCGGCTTCCACCGGGAGACGGATTCCCGCACCGGTTTCGAGACCCGCAACCTCGCCTGCGTCCCCATCCCGAGCCCCTCAGGCCACGGGTTCATCGGTGCCGTCGAGGTGCTGAACCACCGGTCGGGCGGGTTCGGGGAGGCCGACGTGGCCCTCCTGGAGCGGGTCGCCGGGCAGCTCGGCGCGGCGGTGGAGAGCGTCCTTGTGAACCGGGAGATCCGCGCCGTCGGCGCGGGGCTCGACCAGGAGGTCCAGCGCCTGCGCAGCAACTACCTCGGCGACGTGCCGCTGGTGGCGGAGAGCCCCGCGATGCGCTCGGTGATCCAGATGGTGCGCACGCTGGCCACGACCCCCGTGAACGTCCTCGTCCAGGGCGAGAACGGCACCGGCAAGGAGGTGGTCGCCCGGCTCCTGCACGACCTCGGCGAGCGGCGCGAACGCCCCTTCGTCGCCGTCAACTGCGCCTCGATCCCGGAGACGCTGATGGAGAGCGAATTCTTCGGCTTCGAGCGCGGCGCCTTCACCGGTGCGGTGGCGAGCCGCGGGGGGCGATTCGAGGAGGCCGCGGGCGGCACCCTGTTCCTGGACGAGGTCGCCGACCTGCCCCTCTCCATCCAGCCCAAGTTCCTGCGCGCGATCCAGGAGGGCGAAGGGACGCGCCTCGGCAGCGGGCAGGTCCGCCGCTACGACTTCCGGGTCATCAGCGCGAGCAACCGCGACCTGCGGGCGGCGGTCGCCCGCGGGGCGTTCCGCGAGGACCTCTTCTACCGGCTGTTTGCGGTCGAGGTCCGAGTGCCGCCCCTGCGCGAGCGGCCCGAGGACGTGGCGGAGCTGACCCGGGCCTTCCTGGTGGACACCGCCCGGCGCTTCGGACGCCCCCAGCTCACCCTCAGCCCCGAGGTGCTGGCCCTTTTCGAGGCCTACCCCTGGCCCGGGAACGTCCGCCAGCTCAAGCGCGAGGTGGAGCGCCTGGTGGCGCTGACCCCGCCGGGGGAGCCCCTCGGGCTGGAGCGCTGCTCGGAGGAGCTGCGCCACTGGCCAGGAGTGCCCGCCGTGGCCGAGGGGAACGGACTGAATCTGCCCCGGCAGGTCGAGGCCCTGGAATCCGAGCTCATCCGGCGCGCCCTCGCCGCGAGCGGCGGCCAGCGCACCCGGGCCGCGGCACTGCTGGGCATCACGCGACAGGGGCTGCACAAGAAACTGCGAAGGAGAGAGGCATGACCCGAAACATCCTGCAGACGGGCGGCGCCGGCTACATCGGCAGCCACGTGACGCGCCAGCTCGCCGAGCTCGGCCACCGGGTGGTGGTGCTCGACAACCTCTCGAAGGGGTTTCGCGAGGCGGTGCTCGGCGCGGAGCTCGTCGTCGGCGACACCGGGGACCGGGCACTCGTCAGCCGGCTGCTGCGCGAGCACGCCATCGACTCCGTCCTGCACTTCGCGGCCCACACCATCGTCCCGGAGTCCGTGGAGAAACCGCTCAAGTACTACGGCAACAACACCTGCAACACCCGCAGCCTGCTGGAGTGCTGCGCGGAGGCGGGCGTCCGCCACTTCATCTTCTCCTCGACTGCCGCGGTCTACGGGATCCCCGAGCACATGCCGGCCACCGAGGACTCACCCACGGCGCCGATCAACCCCTACGGCATGTCGAAGCTGATGAGCGAGCACATGCTCCGGGACCTCTCCCTCGCGACCCCCCTGCGGCACGTGATCCTGCGCTACTTCAACGTCGCCGGAAGCGACCCGGGCGGGCGGATCGGTCAGTCGACCCCCGAAGCGACGCTGCTCGTGAAGGTCGCCTGCGAGCACGCGGTCGGCAAGCGCCCGTCGGTCTCCATCTTCGGCACCGACTACCCCACCCCGGACGGCACCGGCGTGCGCGATTACATCCACGTGGAGGACCTCGCCTCCGCGCACGTGAAGGCGCTCGATTACCTCGCCGGTGGCGGCGAGTCGGTCACCCTCAACTGCGGCTACGGCCACGGCTACAGCGTACGCGAGGTGCTGGACGCGGTCGCGCGCGTGCACGGCGCCCCCCTTCACGTCATCGAGCAGCCCCGGCGCGCGGGCGATCCGCCGAGCCTCGTCGCCGGGGCCTCTCGCGTGCGCGAGGTCCTCGGCTGGACCCCCCGCTACGACGACCTGGAGGTCATCGTGCGCACCTCCCTGCAGTGGGAGCGTGCGCCCCGGTACGGGACTCCATCCGCAAGGCCCTAGCTTCACCCGCCCCCCTCCGACCCTCGCGCCACACCTCCCACCCGCAGTGGGCGGAAGGGAAGGCGTGCCTTGACTTGTCGGCAGGTTTTACAGTGTTCGCTGTCCGCCTTCGTGGGCCCCGATCCAAGCCCCTGATCACAAATAAAGTGTGACGAAGGGCGCAAAAATTGCTTCATTTGTGGACGAGGTCACAATAAAAAGATCGGGAGGAGGACATGGCGAGCGTCACCGCTCGGCAGGTTGTTTTGTCCCTGATTCTGGTCGCTTCGACACCGTGCGCCAGCGGCATCACCATCGACATCCAGTTCGTCGGCGACGCGGTGTCGGCCGGTTTCTTCACACCGGAGCGCGAGAGCGTCATCCAGGCCGCAGGCACCTACGTCGGGTCCCGGCTGAGTGACAGGCTTGCCGCCATCCACCCCGTCGGGGAAGAGTCGTTTCTCGGGTCGACCTTCTACCCCGGCACCGGCAAAGGCAGCGCACGGATTTCCAGCGTCCCCGCGGACACGCTGGTGGTCTTCGTCGGCGCCAACGATGCCTTTGGCGCAAGCACGCTCGCGGTGGGTAGTCCCGGGGGTACGAGCGCATCGGGCGATGAGGCGTTCGTCAGCCTGGCCCGAAATCGAGGCCAAGGTCCGGGCACCGACTTCGGCCCTTGGGGCGGCAGCATCGCCTTCAACCCCGGGTTCAACTGGTACGCCGACCCGGACCCGTCGACGGTCGAGTCGTTCTCCGGGTGGGACCTGTTCTCCACCGCCATCCACGAGCTCGGCCACCTGCTCGGCTACGGCACAGCAACGTCCTGGTCGAACCAGGTCGTCGACCAAGTCGTCGACAAGGTCGTCACGGGCGCGAACGCCCGGTCGGCCTTCGGCGGCCCGGTGCCCCTGGCCGACCGCTGGCACTGGGCGAGCGGTCTGCAAAGCCTGGCGCTCGGCGGCTCGCAGGAAGCCGCCATGGACCCCACCCTCTCGGCCGGCACGCGCAAGTACTTCACGGAACTGGACTGGGCGGGCTTGGCCGACGTCGGCTGGGAGGTCGTTCCCGGCGCGGCCCTCTCGAGCGAGACGGCCTTCGCGTCGGCCTCCATCCCCGCCGCGCCGGCCGCGTCGATGACCCCCACGCCGCTACCGGCGTCGGTCGTGCTCCTCGGAACGGCACTCGTACTGACCGCGGGTCTGCGCAGGCGAGCGCAGCCACCCCCCTGAGTCACCGCAAAGGCCACCGACGCCCCTCGGGCGGACGCGGACGGACTGTCGGGGCTTCGCGGGGCTTACGCTCCAATCATCCTTGCTGCCCGCCTGACGCGGACGGGCGCGGTACGGAAAGGACCGCCGTCGCGACTCGCCCCGGAGGGTCCAACACATCCTGGACGGTCGCTCGCGTGATCGCGGCCCTGCCGTACAGCGGGCGGATCACCCAGGTTCTCCTGCCGCCGCTGTCGGTGCGCCTTACACACCGGCGTGTGAGACTCGCCCCACACGGTTGGAACCCCCTGAAACCACTGTCCTACCCGCAGGATGGCGTGAGTCTTGCTGTGCGCCGACCCGATTGGGAGGCACCCGGCACGGCCACGGGGCGCCGCAGACCGAGTCCGTCATCCGGGGATACGCTGATGCATCCGACCAGCCGACACGCCGCGCGCTTGGCCTTCCTTGCCGCCACTCTGGTAACCGCCGAAGCTCCGGCGTACTCGCTCAGCCAGTCTGCGCCGGGGAAGTGGGGCGACCCCGCCTTCGGCACCGGGGCCGTCATCAGCTACAGCTTGATGGGGGCAGGGCTCGATACCGGTTCCGGTCGGACGAGCGTCGACTTCTCCACGTTTATGCCGGGGGGGTTCGAGGACGACATCCGCAGCGCCTTCGCGGCTTGGTCGGCGGTGGCCAACCTCGGCTTCGTGGAGGCGCTGGACCCCGGCGTGGGCGCCTACAATATCGGCGCGGATGCGGTCAACATCCGCATCAGCGGGGTCGACTACGGGCCCACCGACATCCTGGCGGACGCATTCTTCCCACCGAGCTTCGGCGGCTCCGGCGCCGGCGACCTCCACTTCAACAGCCAGGTGGACTGGCGGCTCAACTCGGACGCCGGGACGGGGATCAGCGTCTATCTGGTCGCGGTGCACGAGATTGGACATGCCCTTGGACTGCACCACCCGGGCTGCGGCAGCTCGCCCGCCTGCCCTGACCTGGGCCCCTACGGGAGTGACCCGCTCACCTCGCGCCTGATGTCACCCACCTACAATGTGAGCCTCATCGGTCCGCAACGCGACGACATCGCCGGAATCCAGCACCTCTACGGGCCGCCGACGGGGGCAGTGCCGGTACCCGGGAGCCTTGTCCTGTTTGCCAGCACGCTCGGTTTCCTGGCCGGTGCGCGTCGCCGCCAGCGACTCCCCCGGTGAGGGAAGAGGCCCCCTGACCGGATTGCCAGCCGGTCGGCCACTCCAGCTTGCTCACGGCACAGAATCAGCGCGCTATCGCTTCGCGAACGCCTGACGCGCCGCCGAGGGGGTGGAGTGATCAGGAAGCCCTCGAAGGGCTCTGACCCAGCGCGGATAGGGCGCGCGCCCCCTTCCCCCTGCGGGGCCGCCGGCGGGGTGGGCCGGCGCTGGTCAACTCCATGCTGCGCGAGCCACGGGTAGGCACCGTCCTGGTGCTCGCGTCGAGCGCCCCGGCGCGATGGAGAAGACCACCCGCCGAGCTGCCTTTTTTCAGCCACGAATGCCGCCCGTCCTGAGTGTGACGTGCGTCACGCCGACCGTCGGGCGGCGTTACAGTCCACGGACCGGAGAGACCAAAAAGACACCCAACGCACTGCAATAGCTATTTTTTTGGATGTGGCACAGCACGTGCTTCAGTGGCACCAGACACCCGAACCTGGCTACCAAGGAGCACCCCGTGAAGACCCACCTCCGCCTCTGCGCCCTCGCCGTCGGCCTCCTGGGGCTGGCTACTGCCTCTCCTGCCCGGGCAAATCCCGACGCGACCATTTTTGACACCTACTGGGGAGCGGATGACCACGGCTGGGGCGACGTGATCGGCGACGCTGGCAGGTTCAACATTGGAAAAGCCGAGGTCACGCTTGCGGGAACCTGGCTGACGGTGGACATCTACACTGCCTTCGCCACCCAAGCGGGCGTTTGGTTTACTGGCTACACACGGAATCCGGAATCGCATACGAATGACCAGAAAGGCATCGGCTACGGGGATCTCTTCCTGGCAGAGTCCTGGACCCCGCATGCGGAAGGGGCAAGCGGCCAAAACGGGGATTACCCGACCTACAACAAGGACGACAGCACCAACGGCACCCTTTGGACCTATGCGATCTCGATCGGTGACGGTCTGCGCTGGGGCGGAAAAACGACCACGAGGACAGCGGTCACGCTCTACCAACTCAGGGGGACCAACGACGAAAACGCCTACCTGAGTGACGATTATCTCTTCAACGCGACCTGGCGCAACAAACAGGTGGTCGCGGTCGATACCGTGGATAACTCCAAGGTTGAGCGGCTATCCAACAACGCGTTCTTCACGGTTCAGTCTGATTTCTTGCGATTCGAGCTCGACCTGGCCGGAACGTCGCTCGCCGGAAAGGACCAGTTGGCGCTGCACTGGGGCCAGACCTGTGCCAACGACGTGATCGAGGGTCGGGCCCTGAACCTTCCCAAGCAACGCGTCCCCGAGCCCACCACCCTGGCGCTGCTCGGCCTCGGCCTCGCCGGCATCGGTTACGCGCGCCGCGAAAAGGGCCGCGAGAAAGCGTTTCGCGCGCCGCGATAGGGCGCGCCGCCAGGCCCCGTAGCGGGCCTCGGGAACAGGGCGGCCTCCGGGCCGCCCTTTCCTCGTTGCGGGGGACCCCGCCAACGGGTCACTCCCCGTAACCACCCTCTCTCGGGTGTATCCTCTGCCCCGCCGGACGCTATCCATTCGGATGGGGCCGGCTTGCGCCGGCCGCCCAGCCACGTCAGTGGGGTCCCGTCGGCGTCTGCTGACGCCCCCCCGCACAGCGAGAGAGACCGATGCCGCGCACCCCGAGCCTACGCCAGAGCCTCGCCCTCCCCGTCCTGTTCGCCATCGCCCTGCCCGCCTGCGACGCGGGTCCCACGGCGGCCGAGCACGTCGACCGCGCCCGGGCCTTCGTGGACAAGCGGGATCTCAGCGCTTCGGTCATCGAGCTGAAGAACGCCCTGCAGAAGGAGCCGGAGAACGCCCAGGCGCGCCTGCTGCTCGGCAGGGTCTACCTGGACCTCGGCGACGGCGCCGGAGCCGAGAAAGAGCTGGCGCGCGCCGGGCGGCTCGGCGCCTCGGACCCTGAGCTGCCCCTCACGCTCGCCCGCGCCCTGCTGCTGGAACGCAAGTACCAGGAGGCCCTGGACCAACTGGCGAAGGCACCGGCCGACCCACCCTCGGCGCGGGTGCTGGTCCTGCAGGGCGAGGCGCATCTCGGCCTCGGGCAGCGGGAGGAGGCCCGCGCCGCCTTCAACCGGGCGCTGGAGGCCGAGCCCGGCCTCACCGCCGCGCGGCTGGGTCTCGCCAGCCTCGCCCTCGCCGAGGGCCGCACGGAGGATGCGCAGAAGCAGGTGACCCTGGCCCTGGAGAAGAGCCCCGACGACCTCCGGTCCCTGCTGCTGCGCGGTGAGCTGCTGCTGGCACGCCGCGATCTGGAGGGCGCCGAGGCGGCCTTCGCGAAGGCCCTCGAGGTGGGCGGAGAGCGCAACACGTCCGCCCGTCTCGCCCTCGCCCGCGCCAAGCTCGCCCGGGGGGACCTGGATGGGGCCTCGGCGCAGGTGGAGCAGGTACGCAAGCAGTCGCCCCAGGAGCCGCTCGCCAACTACCTCCGGGGGGCCATCGCCTACCAGCGCAAGGACATGAGCGGGGCCCAGGAAGCCCTGCGCGACGTGCTGCGGGTCGTCCCCGATCACCTGCCGAGCCTCCTGCTGCTCGGCACGGTGGACTACGCCGAGGGCCGGCTGGAACAGGCCGAGGAGCACCTCTCCCACTACAGCGCCGCGGTCCCGGACCACATGGCCTCGCGCAAGCTCCTGGCGGCGGTGCGGCTCGCCCGCAACGAGCCCGACCGGGCCCTCGAGGCGCTCGCCCCGGCCGCGAAACAGGCCGCCGGGGACCCGCAACTCCTGGCGCTCCTCGGCACGGCCCACCTGCGCAAGGGTGACGCTGCCCGGGCGGAGGAGTACCTCACCCAGGCGAGCCAGCTGGCGCCCGACGTCGCGGCCATCCGCACCCAGCTCGCCCTGACCCACCTGGCCACCGGCGAGGCCAAGGAGGCCGTGGCCGAGCTGCAGTCGGCGGTCGACCTCGGCGCCGGCACGGGGCAGGCCGAGGTCCTGCTCGTGCTGACCCACCTGCGCCAGGGCCAGACCGACGAGGCCCTGGCGGCGGCCCGCAGGCTCGCCGAGCGCCAGCCCGAGAACCCCCTGGCCCACAATCTCGTCGGCGCGGCCTACCTCGCGAAGCAGGACACGCCGAGCGCCCGGGCCGCCTTCGAGCAGGCCCTGAAGGTCTCGGCGGCCTTCGCGCCGGCCGCCCTCAACCTGGCTCAGCTGGACGTGCGCGAGGGCAAACGCGACGCTGCCCGCGCCCGTTACGAGTCGGTGCTCTCCCGCGACGAGCACAACGTACAGGCGCTGGTCGGCCTCGGCCGGCTGGCCGGCGAGGCGAACGACGGGCCGCGGGCGGTGGAGCTCCTGGAGCGAGCGCGCCAGCACCACCCGAACGCCCTGGAGCCCCGGCTGATGCTCGCCGCCTACTATCTCGACAACGGCCCTCTCGCGAAGGCGGTCGAGGTGACGCAGGAGGCGGTCAAGCTCGCCCCCGAGAACACCGTCGCGCTGGGGCTGCAGGGCCAGACCGAGCTGCTCTCGGGCCACCCGGCCGATGCGGCGCGCACCTTCGCTGCCCTGGTGGCGAAGGGCGTGAAGACCCCCGACCTGCACGCGCGCCTCGCTGCCGCGCAGTTCGCGACCGGCAAGCGGGAGGAGGCTCGCGCCTCGTTCTCCCGCGCGCTCGAGCTCTCCGAGGGCAAGCACGCGGGGGCCCTCCTGGGGCTCGGGCGCCTGGACATCGCCGCAGGGAAGCCGGAGGCGGCCCGGGAGCGCGTCGATCGGCTGAAGGCCCTCTACCCCGCGTCCCCTGCGGGCCCGGGCCTCGAGGGGGACATGCTGTTCGCCGCCCGGCAACCGGTCGAGGCCGCGGCAGCCTACCAGGACGCCCTGGCCAAGGGAGGCGGCGCGGACGTGGTGCTGAAGCTGTCCCAGGCCCGCCGGGCCGAGGGCGACGAGGCCGGCGGCCTGCAGGCGATGCGCGACTGGCTCGCCCAGCACGCCCAGGACGGCGCGGTGCGCCTGGCGCTCGCGAGCACCCTCCAGGCCTCGGGCCAGCGGGATGCGGCGGCGAAGGAGTACGAGCTCCTGGTCTCGCAGCAGCCCAAGAACGCCGTCGCCCTGAACAACCTGGCCTGGCTCTATTTCGAATCGAAGGACCCGCGGGCGGCGGACCTCGCGCAACGCGCCCTCGCCGAGGCCCCGGAGAACCCCGCCATCCTGGACACCGTCGGCTGGATCCGGGTGCAGCAGGGCCAGGTGGAACAGGGCGTGCAGCTCCTGCGCCAGGCGGCGGAGAAGGCCCCGCGGGAGGCGGAGATCCGGTATCACCTGGGGGCTGCGCTGGCCCGCTCGGGCGACATGGCTCGCGCGCGCCAGGAGCTGGAGGCGGCGGTTGCGGGCGCCGGCGAGGCAGCCTGGAAGACGGAAGCGAAGCGGCTGCTGGACCTCCTGCCCTAGCGGCGCACGCGGAGGCGCGCCGGCCCGGGACAGGGACGTCCCGACCTCACTCCTCGCGCAACGCCCGGGCGGGCGACGTGCCGGCCATCCGCCGCGCCGGGTAGAGACCCGCCGCGATCGCGGCCACGACCGCGAGGGCGACCGCCTGGAGGAGCAGCCAGGGGTCCACGTGCACGTCCAGGGTCCAGCCGAAGGAGCGGCGGTTGATCACCTGGATCAGGATGAAGGCGAGGGTGAGGCCGAGCGGAACGGCGAAGAGCCCCGCGAGCGTGCCCAGCAGCCCGGTCTGGGACAGCACCAGGCCCCAGACCTGGCCGCGGGTCGCGCCGATGGCCCGCAGGATGGCGACCTCCCGGCCCCGCTCCAGCTCGAGGGCCATCAGCGCGCTCAGGACCCCCACGAAGGCCACCAGGGTGACCAGTCCCCGCAGCGCGTAGGTGATCGCGAAGGTGCGGTCGAAGACGGCCAGCGAGGCCTGGCGCAGGTCGCGGTTGGACTGGACGACCACCGCCTCGTCCGCCCCCACCACCGCGCGGACCTCGGACAGGAGCGCGGCCAGGTCGACGCCCCGCCCGGCGTAGAGCCCGACGGCCGCCACCCCGGGGTCGTCCCAGTAGCGGTCGTAGGTCCGGCGGCTCACCGCCACTACCCCCCGGTCCGAGCCGTAGTCCCGGTAGACCCCGGCCACGGTGAGCTCACGCTCCCCCCGGTCCGTGTGGAGCGTGAGCCGCGAGCCCCGCCCCACCCCGTGGCGGTAAGCGAAGGACTCGGAGACGATGGCCCGCTCCTGCTCCTCGAAGTCGGGCCAGACCGTCGCCGGGTCACCCTCCAGGAACCGGAAGCCCCTCCGGCTGCTCGGGTTCAGGGCGTAGGCGCTCAGCCTGACCGGCCCGAGCGAGGAGAGCGCCTCGCGTGTGCGTGCCGTGCTGGTGCCCACGACCCCGGGAACGGCGGCGAGGCGCGGCAGCAGGCGCGCATCGAGACTGCCGCCGCCGCGGGCGGACATGGCGGTGGGCGCGGAGACGTAGACGTCCGCCCGAAGCGTCTGTTCGAGCCACACGGCCACGCTGCGCCGGAAGCTGTCGACCATGACCCCGACGCCCACGGTCGTGGCCACGGCGACCATCAGCGCCGCGACCGCAACGCCGGTGCGGCTCAGCCCCGCGGAGACACCGCGCACCGCGAGCGGGCCGAGCACGCTGCCGGCGCGCCCGAGCCACGCCGGCAGGGGGCGCAGCACCAGGACCAGGGCACCGGGGGTGAGGAGCGTGAACCCCAGGATCACCCCGAAGAGGGCGAGGAAGCCCACGGCGAGGCTGCCCCCCGGCAGGGCCAGCAGGGCGGCACTCGCGCCCAGCATCCCCGCCCCCACGAGCGCGGCGGCCGGCAGGCGGCGCCGCACGCCGGACTCGAGGGTGGAGCGCGCCAGCGTCGCCCGGGGCGGGATACGGGTCGCCTCGCGGGCCGGCAGGGCCGCGGCAGCAGCGGTCGCCAGGACCCCCAGGGCCACCCCTTTGGCCAGCGACAGCCACTCCACGTGCACGGCGCGCACGTGGAGGGTGAAGTAGAGGTCGTTGATGGTGCGCGTGACCAGGGCGAGGAAGGCGTCCGCGAGGACCACGCCAAGCATGAGCCCGAGGGCGGTACCGGTCGCGCCCACCAGCAGCGCCTCGCCCTGCACGGCCGCGAAGACCTCGCCCCGGGTGGCGCCGAGCGCGCGGAGCGTTCCGAACAGGGCCCGGCGCTGGACCACGGAGAAGGTCATGGTGTTGTAGATGAGGAAGACCCCGACCAGCAGCGCCAGCAGACTCAGCATGGTCAGGTTCAGGCGGAAGGCGCGCGTCATCTGGTCGAGCACGGTGGCCCGGGAGCCGGCCGGCCCCAGGCTCACCGCGGGCGGAAGCAGGGCCCGCACCCGCTCCAGGTCGCCCTGGGCATCCGGGCCCAGGGCGAGGTCGATCCGGGACAGGCGCCCCACCCGCCCGAGCACCTCCTGGGCGGTGGACACATCGGCCACCATTACCCCCTCCAGGGTCTGGCGCGCCAGCTCGTCCGCGGGCTCCAGGAGCCCCGCCACGGTGACCGCCACCCGCAGCCCCGCGGCCCGCAGGGCCAGCCGGCCGCCCTCGCCGACGCCGAGCGCGCGCGCCAGGGGGACCGACAGCAGGACCGTCCCCGGCCGGGTGAGCAGGGCCGGCAGGTGCGCCGCGCCGGTCTCCCCGGGGCCGGCCACGAAAGAGCGCACCAGCTGGTCCGCGAAGGGGTCCACGCCGAGCAGCAGGAGCGCGCGCCCCGGGTGGTCGAGCAGCGCCACGTAGCCCTGGACGACCGGCGCGGCGGGCACGCGGGCGCGCAGACGCAGGTCCACGTAGACCTGCTCGGGGAACCCGGCGGGACCCGCCTCGATGGCGTGGGTCGCCCGCCCGGCCAACCCCTCGGCGGAGAGCTCGAAGGCCCGCAGGGCGCTCCCGTTGGCGAGGTCGATGGACACGACCACGGCCACCCCGAGCGCGATGCCGAGCACCGCCAGGGCGAGCTGCACGGGGTGACGCAGGGCGTGGCGCCATACGGCGACACCGAGCAAAGGACTCACACCGCCCCCCGCCCCCGCTCCTGCAGGCGTCCGTCCACCAGGACCAGGCAGCGGTCCGCGTAGGCCTCCGCCTCGCTGCTGTGGGTGACCATGACCAGCGTGCGCCCGGTCCCGTGGACGAGGCGCCCCAACAGCTCCAGCACCCCCCGCCCCGTCTCCCCGTCCAGATTCCCGGTCGGCTCGTCGGCGAGGAGCAGCAGCGGGTCGTGCACCAGTGCCCGCGCGATGGCGACCCTCTGCTGCTCCCCCCCGGAGAGCTGGTCGGGGAAGCTCTCCCCCCGGTCGGCCAGCCCCACCTGCTCCAGGCGGGCCGTGACGGCGGAGTCGGCCCGCGCCCCGCGCACCCCGTTCAGCTCCAGGGGCAGGCGCAAGTTCTCGCGCACGGTCAGGGTCTGGACCAGATTGAAGAACTGGAAGACGAAACCGATGTGGCGCCGGCGGTACAGGGTGCGCTCCCGCTCCCCGAGCGCGGTCAGGCTCCGGCCGTCCACGATGACCTCGCCGGCGTCCGGCAGGTCGATGCCGCTCACCAGGTTGAGCAGCGTCGACTTGCCGGTGCCGCTGCGCCCGAGGAGGACCGTCACCCGTCCCCGCTCGATCTCGGCGTCCAGGCCGGCGAAGACCACCCGCTCCCGGTCGCCCTCCCGGTAGCCCTTGCGCACACCCTGCAACGACACCAGGACGTCGCGGCGCTCAGGGGTCGTCTCGGACACTCTCTCCCTCCTCGGCCGGGTCCCCGGGAACGGGCTCAGCCGGTGGTCTGTCTCCCCTCGGTCACGCCCCTCAGCTGGCGGGCCGACCCACCCCGAGCCAGGCGCCGCGCCGCTCGCGGGTCGCCTCGTCCACGTCCTCCCGCAGGGTGAGGACGCAGGTGTCGAGGGGGGCCTGGGTGAGCGTCACGGACCGCTCGACGAGCTCGTCCCGGCGAAAGGCGTGGACCTGGACTCGGCTCCCGACCGCGTGCCGGGACACCGCCCGGTCCAGGGTCCCGTGGCTCACCCGCAACCCGTCCAGGGCCACCAGCAGGTCTCCGGCGGAGAGCCCCGCGGCCTGGGCGGCGCCACCATCGTACACGTGCGTCAGACGCGCCCCGCCCTCCGCGGCCTCCGTGCGCACGCCGAGCGCGGGCCGCTCGGCCCGCTCCGGGCCGCTCGCCGGTCGCCCACCCCGGTCCTCCGCCGATTCGGCGGGTCGCAGGCGGAAGTCGACGCCGACCCAGGCGAGCAGCTCGCGCAGCGGCGGGTCTTCCGTCCCGCGCACGAACCGCTCGAAGAACTCCCCGAGCGGCGCTCCCGCCACGGCCTCGGCCTCACGCTCCACACCGTCCTCGGGGACTCCGACGCCGGTGCGTCCGTAACGCTCCCAGAGTGCCCGCAGGACGTCGTCCAGGCTCCGGGCGCCCCCCGTGCGCTGGCGCAGGGTCAGATCCAGCGCGAGGGCCACCAGCGCCCCCTTGGCGTAGTAGCTGACCACCGCGTTGGGGGTGTTCTCGTCGGGGCGGTAGAACTTGATCCAGGCGTCGAGGCTCGACTCCGCGAGCGTCTGGCGCAATCGCCCCGGGGTGCGCCAGACACGAGTGGCGGTCTCGCCGAGGAGCTGCAGGTAGTCCGACACCTCGATGACCCCTGCCCGCGCGAGCGCCAGGTCGTCGTAGTAGGACGTGACTCCCTCGAAGGCCCACAGCAGCGTGGTGTACTGTTCCCGGGTCAGGTCGTAGGGAGTGAAGGCCGCGGGCCGGATCCGCTTGACCAGCCAGGCGTGGAAGTATTCGTGGCTCGCGAGCCCGAGGAAGGTCCGGTATCCCTCCGCGACGGGCCCGTCCCCGGGCGGCGGGAGGTCGTCCCGCCGGCAGAGCAGGCTCGCGCTGGCGCGGTGCTCGAGCCCCCCGTAACCCTCGCCGACCGCCGTGACCAGGAACAGGAAGCGCTCGAACGGGGGGGCGCCGCCGAAGAGACCGCAGTGGCACTCACAGACCCGGCGAAGGTCCCGGGCGAGACGCTCGCAATCCACGCGGTGCCCGCCCGAGATCGCGACCTCGTGCGGGACCCCGCCGGCCTCGAATTCCACGAGCGTGAGCCGGCCCACCTCGACCGGGTGGTCGATCAACTCGTCGTAGTCAGCCGCCGCGTAGGTCCCGAGCCCCCCGGGCACGGCCCCTGCGCGGGGCATCGTGGTCGCCACCCGCCAGTCTCGCGCCCCTTCGGCCCCGGGGCATACCAGCTCCAGTCGGCAGGGGCGGTGCTCCCGCCCCACGGCGTAGACCAGGAGACTCGCGCCGTTGAAGTAGGCGCGGTCGGCGTCCAGGTAGGCGCCGCGCACCGACAGGTCGTGCGCGTAGACCTCGTAGACGAGGGACAGCGGCCCGGCCACCGGGGCGCAACGCCAGCTCTGCTTGTCGACCTTCCAAACGGCGACGGGCCTCCCGCCGGCCTCGGCTCGGCAACCGAGCACGTGGCGCGAGAATTCCCGGATGAGATAGCTGCCCGGGATCCAGGCGGGAAGACGGAAGAGCTGGCCCTCGGGGTCAGGGTCCGAGACGGTGCAGGTGACCTGGAAGCGGTGGGCGGCCGGCTCCGCGGCGGCAACGCGGTAGACGACGGGCTCCGGATCGGTCATGAGAGCGGCCCCGGCGGGCAGGTGCGCTGCCCGGCCCCCCTCACCCCATCTCCTTCACCCACTCGAGGGCCCGCGCCGCGTGGCCCTTCGGGGACACCCCGTACTCGGCGATACGGACCTTCCCCTCCGGGTCGATGACGAAGGTCGACCGCACGATAGCCATGGCCTTGAGCCCGTTCTTCTCCTTCTCCTGGTACACCCCGTAGCTGGCGCACGCCTCCCGGTCCACGTCCGCGAGGAGAGTGACCTTCAGGCCGTACTTGTCCCGGAAGGCCTGGTGGCTGAAACAGTCGTCGGGGCTCACCCCGGTCACGTCCGCGCCCTCGGCCTCGAACTCGTCGAGGAGCTCGGTGAAATCCGTGGCCATCAGGGTGCACCCCGGGGTGTCGTCCTTCGGGTAGAAGTACAGCACCAGCTTGCGCCCTGCGAACTCGCCGAGGGTGCGCAGGTGCATCTCGGTGTCCGGCAATGAGAAATCGGGAGCCTTGTCGCCTGGGCCCAGCATGCCGTCCCCTCCGATCCAGTCCGCGCCTGTGCTCGAATGCGCCGCAGGCAGGCTCGGGCGGATGCCGGACCGGGACCGCGGGCGGCGGCATGATGTTGGGAAAAAACGGCCGCCGCAAGAGGCTGGCGGCGGCCGCGTAGCCGGGAAGACGTAACGGATCAGGGCGCGGGCGGGACGGTCTCCACCGGGGCGGCCTCGGGGGTGGGGCTCTGCGCCGGCAGCAGCGTCTCTCCGAGCGTCACGCCAAGACCCGCCTCCGCGCGGCGCCGGGCCTCCCGGGCGGCGGAGGCGATCTCCTCGGCGAACGGCGTACCCTCGGGCAGGACGCGTAGCAGGCGCTTCCAGTGGAAGCCCGCCTGCTTGTAGTTGCCCTTGCTGAAGTGGTGCAGCCCGGCGAGCTCCAGGGCCTTCGGGTCTGTCACGTCCAGCTCCAGCGCCTTGTACACGAGGGCCATCGGCTCGCCTTCCAGGTCGGTACCCCGCGCCATGGCAATGGCCTCGGCGTACGCCGACCACGCGCTCGCCTGCTCGGGCAGGAGCTCGGTGGCGCGCTTCAGGGCCCGGACGGCGTCCTCGGCCCGCTCCGCCTGCACGTAGTGCCTGCCGAGCAGCAGCCAGCCCTCTCCGTCGTCGGGGCGTTCCTGGACCCGCGCCTCGAGCTCCGGCAGGGTGGGCTCGGCCGGCAGGGCAGCCCCCTCCCCCCCGGGGACGGCCGGAGTCCCCTCCGCCGGGACGCCCGGGGCGCCTTCCGCCGCCGCTGCCGGAGTCCCGGGCACGGGGGCAGCCGCCGTCGCCTCGCCAGGGGAAACCGCGGCGGTCGCCTCGGCGCTCGCGCCCACGGCCGGTTCCGCCGCGGGCCGGGGCGGCTCCACCCGCGACAGGAACACGTACAGGCCAATGGCCGCGGCGGGGACCAGGACGGCCAGCAGGAGCGCGAGGCGCCCCCGGGCCGTGCCTCCAGCTTCGGCCGCGTCGCGCCGGCGCAGGAGCGGCGCCAGGATGAAGGCCAGTCCGACCACCACCAGGGCGGCCGCCAGGACCCAGAACAGGATGGTCTCTCGAGGCATGGTCATGAGGGGTGTGACTCCGGGTCGAGGGGAAGGGATTCCGGCTGCGCCGGCGAGGTCGCCCCCTCGGCGGGGGGCACGTTCGTGGCCCTGGCACGACGCAGGTACGCGAGCAGGCCGGCGATTGCCGAGGCCGCAATCACTGCCGGTCCGAACCACAACAGCCACGTCTCCGGCTTGACCCGGGGACGGTACAGCACGAAATCACCGTAGCGCTGGACCAGGAACTCGACGACCTCCTCGTCCGAGTGCCCGGCGCGCATCAGGTCGCGGATCTCGCGGCGCAGGTCCTCGGCGAGGTCGGCCCGCGAGCCGGCGAGGGATTCGTTCTGGCACACCACGCAGCGCAGCTCCTGGGCGAGCCGCACGAGGCGTGCCTCGCTCACCGGGTCCTCGGCAAGCGGCTGGGCCTCGCGGGCCCCTGCGTCCGGCGCGAAGGACGCCCCCGCCGCAAGCGAGGCGGCCAGGAACACCCCCATCACGGGGCCCGCCCGGCCCCGCCGGCCCGCCAGGGTCACCAGCCCGCCCAGGACGGCGAGCAGCGCACCGCCCCAGATCCAGGACACGAACGGCTTCAGGTACACGCTGACGCTCCACGCCCCGTTGCCGAGCGACTGACCCAGGGAGACATAGAGGTCGTGGCTGGGGCGCGAGTCGATCGCGGCCTCGGTCATGGTCATCTCCGAGGCGCTGTAGACCCTCTTCTCGGGACGCAGGAGGTGGGACTCCCGCCCGGCCCCCGTCACCTCGACCGCGGCCTGCGCCGCCACGTAATTCGGGCCGTCCACGCGGGCCACGCCGTAAAAGAGCAGGGTGTAGCCGCCGAGGCTGACGGTGTCCCCGGGGGCCATCCGGACGTGGCGCTCGGAGGCGAGGCCACCGACGAGACTGACGCCGATCACGGCCACGGCCACGCCCAGGTGCGCGAGCGTCATGCCGTAGAAGCTCGCGGGCGGCGCCGCGGTCCGCGCGAACGGCCCGCCGGGGGCGGCACGCCAGCGCGCCAGCACGCTGGCGAGGGTCGTCACCGCGATCCAGGCCGCGAGCCCCAGACCGACCCCGGGCAGGGGACGCCAGATGTGGAGCGCGAGGCCCGCCCCGAGCGCGATGGCCACACTCAGGAACGCCGCGCCACGAACCCTCCGCCACAGAGCACCCGGCCTGTCCTCGCCCCAGAGGGTCAGGGGTCCCAGTCCCAGCAACAGGAGGAACGGCAGGGCCACCGGCACGAAGACCGCCTCGAAGTACGGGGGCCCCACGGAGACCTTGCCGAAACCGAGGGCGTCGAGGACCAGGGGGTAGACGGTCCCGAGCAGCACGAAGGCGGCGGCGGTGAGCAGCAGCACGTTGCCCGCGAGCAGGAGCGACTCCCGGGACAGCGGGGCGAAGCCGCGGGCCCCGGCAAGGCGGTGCGCGCGCAGGGCGAAGAGCAGCAGGGGGCCACCGACCACGAGGGTCAGCAGGGTCAGGATGAACACGCCCCGGGCGGGGTCGATGGCGAAGGCGTGCACGGAGGACAGCACCCCGGAGCGCACCAGGAAGGTGCCGAGGAGGCTCAGGGCGAACGTGGTGATCGAGAGCAGCAGGGTCCAGACCCGGAGCGACCCTCGCTTGTGCACCACCGCCAGCGAGTGCACCAGGGCGGTCCCGGAGAGCCAGGGCATCAGCGCGGCGTTCTCCGTGGGGTCCCAGAACCACCACCCACCCCAGCCCAGCTCGTAGTAGGCCCACCAACTGCCGAGCGCAAGCCCCGCGGTGAGGCAAACCCAGGCCGCGGTGGTCCAGGGCCGCGCCCAGCGGGCCCACGCCGCGTCGAGCCGGCCGGCGATCAGTGCGGCGACCGCGAAGGCGAAGGCGACCGAAAAACCGACGTAACCCAGGTACAGCATGGGCGGATGCACCACCATACCCGGGTCCTGAAGCAGTGGGTGCAGGTCGGCGCCCTCCATGGGCACCGGGGAGAGACGGCGGAAGGGGCTCGAGGTCGTCAGCAGGAAGAGCAGGAAGCCGGTGCTGACGAGCCCCATGACCCCGATGACCCGTGCCAGGAGGTCGCGTGGGAGTTGCCGGCCGACGAGGCCCACCGCGGCCGTCCACCCCGCGAGGAACAGGGTCCACAGGAGGAGCGACCCCTCGTGGGACCCCCAGAGGGCCGTGAAACGGTAGATGGCCGGGAGCTTCGAATACGAGTTGTGGGCGACGTTCTCCACCGAGAAGTCGTTGACCAGGAAGGCGTAGGCGAGCGCGGCGAAGGCGAGCGCGACGAACGCGAACTGCCCCACGGCGACCGGCCGGGCCATCCCCATCCAGAGCGAATCGCCGCGGGCGGCACCGGCCAGCGGCACGAGCCCCTGGACCGCCGCCAGGACCAGCGCGAGAACCAGGGCGAAGTGGCCGAGTTCGGGAATCATCGTGGAGGCCGCGCGAAGAACGGGAGGTTCCGGAACCGTCCGGAGGATACGACAAAAAAAGGGGGGGGCGCGGCATCCGCCGGCCCCCCCGTCCTTCAGGGGAACGAGCCCTACATTACTTCGCAGCCACGGCGCACTTCGACGCCTTCGCAGCGGCCTCGTTCAGCATCTTCATGCCGTCCTGGGCCAGCGTGATCGCCTTCGACAGGGACTCACGCGCGATCGCCGGGTTGTGGAAGCCCACCGAGTTCTCGGCAGTCCACCACTCCCAGAGCGGATGCATGGTCTCGTGCATGTCGCGAGCCTTCTTCAGGGTCTCCTCGTCCACGCACGCGGCCTTGGCCTTCGCGAAGGCATCGATGAACTGCGAGATCCAGAACTCCGCCTTGATGATCTTTCCGTTGATCATGTTCTGGATGTTGTCGATCTGATACTCGGCCTCTTCCTCGGTCCAGGCATGGCACTTGGAGCAGGTGTCGTGGAGCTGGTACTTCGCGCTCCGCTGACCGTGCCAAGTGTAGGTCTTGCCCTGCAGGCCCGATTTCACCTTCGGCATGTGGCAGTCCTTGCACTCCACACCCGCACGCTCGTGCTTGCTGCCCCAGTTGGTCTCGGCCTCCGGGTGCTGCATCTTGGTGATCAGGGCGCCGGTCACCGCATGCTTGAAGTCGCGGAAGAAGACCTTGTCCATGGTCGCCTTGTAGTCCAGCATGTTGGCCCACGGGAAGAAGTTGGTCAGCTGGCTGTCCATCTTCACGGAGTACTCGCCGGTCCGGGTGTCGAAGCCCGGGTTGCAGTTGTACTCCACGTGGCACTGGGCGCACATGACGTTGGAGTCGGGCCGGCTCAGGAGGCCGATGGCCCGGAAGTCCCGGAACATGACCTTCTTGATCTGGCTCTTCTCGCTCTTCGCCTTGTCGTAGGGGTAGGTCCCGAGGCCGCGGTCCACCACCGCCTGGATCAGGCCGTCGCGAACGACGCGCGGCGCGGTCGAGTGCGGGTCGTGGCAGTAGAAGCAGTTCAGGCCGTGCTTCAGGTCACGCGCGAAGGCCACCGTCTTGGACGTGCGATCCCACTTGGCGCGAGGATCGGGGTCGCCCATGTACTTCCACTTCAGGATGTGGTCCTGGGTCTTGCAGGTCAAGCAGACCGGGTTCGCCGCCGTCGCCGAGTACGGGAGGAACTTCTTCTGCTCGTCGGTGGAGGGCTCCACGTCCACCAGGATCGACCACAGGTCCTTGGAGGCCGCGTTCGTGTTGGTGACCTCGGTCCAGTTCTTCAGCTGGAACCGGCCGCCGTAGGCGCGGTCTACGATCAGGTGATCCATCAACATGAACACGTGCTGGCGCGGCTCGCAGTGCTCGAACGCGAAGCCGTGGCCCTGGATCAGCTTGTCGAACATCGGCGACCGGCTTCCGAAGGAAGCCTTCTCGATGCGCGCCGCGGACTTCAGCTGCATCTCGAGGAAGGAGCCGTACTGGTCCGCGTGGCAGGTGCCGCACACGGAGTGACCCGTGAGGGTGACCGGCTTGGACATCGGCCCCTTGGCGATGTGCTCCTCACTTCCCGTGTGGCAGAACGCGCAGTTGATGCTGGCGTGCTTGCCGGCAACGTGCATCTCTTTGATCTGGACGTGACACCCGTAGCAAACCTCTTCCTGCACGGGCTTGACGGCCCCGGAACTCGCCGCGGGAACCGTCTGTGTCGGTGCCGGCTTATCCGCCGCCCAGGCGCTCCCTGCGCCGCCGGCGAGGAAAAGCAGGCCCGTCGCCACGTGCACCCACTTCTTTTGTAGCATGGCTCGACCCCTCGTGAACCCAACCGGCAGCGCCCGTCCAAACCGCCCGAACCGCTGCCTTCCTCTGTGCAAGGGCCTGAGCGGGGGCTCACCCCGATCAGGCACTCGCCACACCCTGCAAGCCCGCAGACCTCCCGCGCCACCCGGGCCGACGCCCTTCGACAAAGCAGACACCGCCGAAGTTCCCGGCAGAGGCAAAAAAAGTACACAAATCGGGCTGCGTTCGAAGGATGACCCACCGCTCGTGGGGTCGACAATGGACCGATTGATCCGCATCAAAGGCCAGTCGAGGTACCATTCAGGCCCATGAGGATGAGGGCTCCCAACGGCTCCGGGACGACCACACCGATACCCCTGGTGACGGAGACCCTGCGCGCCACCACCCTCTTCTCGGCGTTTCCCGACGCCCACCTGGAGGCCGTGGCGCGCTTCTCCCGGCTGGCCTCTTTCAGCCCCGAGGAGGAACTCTTCCGCGAGGGGGAGCCCTGCAGCGCCGTGTACTGCTGCATCAGCGGCCTCGTCAAGCTCTATCTCCTCGGCTCCGACCAGCACGAGAAGGCGCTCGAGTTCGTCGGGGCAGGCCAGACCTTCGCGGAGGCGGCGATGTTCTCGGGCCAGGGTTACCCTGTGAACGCCGTGGCCCTGGACGTCACCCGTCTCGTCGCCATCGACGCCTTCTCGCTGATGCGCCACCTCCGCCAGCACCCGGAGCTCACCTGGCAGATGCTGGCGGTCATCAGCCGGAGCCTGCACGCCCTGGTGGGCCAGATCCGCAGCGTCTCCCTGCACAGCGCCGAGCAGCGGGTGGCCTCCTACCTTCTGGCGAACCACGACCCGGAGGAGCCGGCGCTCCCCATCGGCGGGAACCCCTCCCGGCGCTCGGAGCTGGCGTCGATGCTCGGCCTCACGACCGAGACCCTGTGCCGGGTGATCGCCAGCTTCCGGCGCCGGGGCTGGATCGAGACCGCAGACCACCAGATCGTGGTCTCCGAGCCCGACGCGCTGCAGGACACCCTGAAGCGCCCGCGCCGCTGACCCCCCGGGGCCCGCGCCCCCGGCCCTGCGGGGCCCCGTGCTCCCACGTCTCGCCCCCCCGCGCCTAGAGATAGCGCAGGTAGATGTATACGGTGCTGATCACGATGGAGAGCAGCATCAGGGGAAAAGCGGCGAGCAGGAACGGAACGAAGCGGATCGGTTGCCCGGCCCGTTCCGCGAGGCCCGCCACGATCAGGTTCGCGCTGGCCCCCACCAGGGTCCCGTTGCCTCCCAGGCAGGCCCCGAGCGAGAGCGACCACCAGAGCGGCATCAACCCCTCCGGCCCCCCGAAGGTCGGCGCCATCGACTTGATGAGCGGAATCATGGTCGCGACGAACGGGATGTTGTCGACCACGGCCGAGGCGATGGCCGAGACCCAGAGGATGGACAGCGCGGTCACGGTCAGGTCCCCCCCGGTCGCCGCGGCGAGCCACTCGGCCAGCATCCGCAGCAGCCCGGTGGAGTCGAGCCCGTGCACCACGATGAACAGCCCCACGAAGAAGAAGATCGTCACCCACTCCACCTCGGTGAAGGCGTGGTGGACGTTGCGGGCCTGCTCGTCGGCGCCGTGAGGCCAGTTGGCAAGGAGCAGCAGGAGCGCCCCGCCGAACATGGCGATGGTCGCCGGCTCCAGGTGGAGCGGGTGGGCCAGCACGAAGGCAGTGAGCACCAGCCCCAGCACGGAGAGCGACTGCTTCAGGAGCCGCGGGTCGGTGATCGCCTCGCGCTCGTCGAACCTCATCACCCGCTCCCGATACTGGGGCTCGGCGTGCATCTTCCGGCCCCAGATGAGGTAGATGGGCACCAGCGTCACCAGGAGGACCACCAAGACCACCGGGCTCAGGTTCATCACGAAGTCGTTGAACGTGAGGTCGACCGCCGACCCGATCATGATGTTCGGGGGGTCGCCGATGAGCGTCGCGGTGCCGCCGATGTTGGAGGCGAAGATCTCGCTGAACAGGAAGGGGTAGGGGCTCACCCGCAGCTCCTCGGCGATGAGGAGGGTGACGGGGGCGATCAGAAGGACGGTCGTGACGTTGTCGAGGAACGCGGACAGCAGTGCGGTCACGAGCGTGAGCATCACCAGGATGCCCCAGGGTCGGGCCTGGACCTTCTTGGCCGACCAGATCGCCAGGTACTGGAACACCCCCGAGCGCTTGGTGACCGCCACGATGACCATCATCCCCGTCAGCAGGCCCAGGGTGTTGAAGTCCACCCCGTCGATCGCGGCGTCCTGGGTCAGGATGCCCGCGAAGATCATCAGGCCGGCGGCCAGCAGCGCGACGATGGCGCGGTTCACGCGCTCGCTCATGACGACCGCGTAGGTGACGACGAACAGCCCCCCCGCGACCCAGCGCGGATCCAGGCCGAAGACGACGGACTGTACGGAGTGGACGGTATCCGGACTCATGGCGACCCCTCCCCTACCATCGCAGCGCCCGCGCTCCAGTGCGAAACGATCCCGACGAGCCGCATCGTCGTGGCGTCCACCACGGGCAAGCTGGTGCGATTGTGGTACAGCGAGAGCAGGGTCTCCGCAATCGGGGTCTCCGGGGTCACGGTCTCCAGGTCCGTGTCGAGGCACTCCAGGACCGGGGTGGAGGCGACCTCCCGCCACCGCTCCCGGAAATCCGCGAGCGTGTCCTTGACGAAGGGCAGGCTGTCGATGCCCGACCGCTCCATGAAGGCAGCCTTCGGCAGGACCATCTGGAGCAAGCGGTTCGCGCTCACCACCCCGAGGTACCTGCCGGACTCGTCCACCACCGGGACGTTGCGGAAGCGGTGCTCCAGGATGAGCCGTGCGGCGTCCCGCAGGCGCGCCGTGTGCGGGAGAACCATGGGTCTTTCCTTCATCAACTGCCGTGCCGTCATGCGCGCTATCTCCCTGTCAGAAAGGGCACTCGGCCGCGAGGCCATCGGGCTCGCGGCCCGTGAAGGCGGGCCTCCGCAGGCGGGTCATCGCCGCCAGAAGCCCGGGTAGAACAGCATCAGGAGAGGAAAGACCTCGAGGCGACCGAGCAGCATGGAGAAGCTGAGCAGCCACTTGGCGATGTCGTTCAGTCCGCCGAAGCCGGCCGCCGTGCCCCCATACCCGACGCCCATGTTGTTCAGCCCCGCGGCGACGGAGGCGAGTGCCGTCGCACCGTCGACCCCCGTGGCCACCAGGGCGAGCGAGAGCGCGCAGAAGGAGAGGATGTACAGGAAATAGAAGGCCCACACCGCCGTCATCACCCGCTCGTCGATGACGCGGTTGCCGAGCTTGATGGCAAAGCTCCCGCGCGGGTGGATGAGCAGCTTCAATTCCCGGCCGCTCTGGCGGTACAGGAGCAGGAAGCGGATGGACTTGATGCCACCGCAGGTCGACCCCGCGCACCCCCCGAAGAAGCTCCCGAGCACCAGAAGGATCACCACGAAGACCGGCCAGCTGCCCGGGAACCCCGCGGTCGCCAGGCCGTTGGTGGCCACGATCGAAGGGACCTGAAAGAAACCGTGATACAGGGATTCCCAGAAGGGGAACGTGCCACTGGCGTAGAGGACAGCCACCGTCACGACGATGAGCCCGCCCATCACCGCGGCATAGAGCCGGAACTCCGGGTCGCTCGTGTACACCCGTGCGCTCAGGGAGCGCCACGAGAGGAAGTGCAGCGCGAAGTTCACCCCCGCGATCAGCGTGAACAGGCCGGCCACGACCTCGATGGCCGCGTTGTCGAAGAACCCGATGCTCGCGTCGTGGGTCGAGAAACCGCCGAGCGAAACGGTCGCGAAGGCGTGGGTGACCGCGTCGAAGGGGTCCATCCCCGCGATCCAGAAGGCCACGGCACAGGCCGCGTTCACACCGACGTAGACGACCCAGAGGCTCTTGGCGGTCTCGGTGATGCGAGGCGTCAGCTTGTCCTCCTTCATCGGCCCCGGGGTCTCCGCGCGGTAGAGCTGCATGCCGCCGATCCCCAGCATGGGCAACAGGGCCACGGCGAGGACCACCACGCCCATGCCGCCCATGAACTGCAGCTGCATGCGGTAGAAATTGATGCTGTGGGGGAGGTTCTCGACGCTCGCGAGGACCGTTCCTCCGGTGGTCGTGAGGCCGGAGACCGCCTCGAAGAACGCATCGACCAGCTCCATGTGCGGCCGGTCCGAGAGCATGAGGGGGAGAGCGCCCAGGAGCGAGAGCGCCACCCAGAACAGGGTGACCACCAGGAACCCGTCGGAGCCCCGGATCTCGGGCCGGCGGCCACGCGTGACCACCCAGAAGACAAAGCCGATGACCAGCATGAGCCCGAAGGCGACCCCGAAGGGGGCGGTCTCGCCGTCCCCGTACCACCAGCCGATCGCCATCGGTGGGAGCATGGAGACGCTGAACATCATCGTCAGCAGCCCCAGCAGGTAGAGGACGGTGCGCAGGCGCATGGTGGCGGCTATTCTAGCCGCTGTCCCACCTCGCCAGGCCAGCCCGGCCGACCGCCGATGCCCATCCCCACTCCCCCGTCCTCACCGCCCGCCCCCGGCCCCCAGGCCGGGCGCTTCGTCCTCGAGCACCGCGTGCTGCCCGGGGAAGAGGCGGCGGCGAGCGAGCTCCTCGCCCGCCTGTGCGGGCTGTCCCGGAGCGCGGTGAAGGACGCCATGGTGAAGGGGGCGGTCTGGCTCCGGCGTCCCGGGACCCCGGGCGGAGAACGGCGCCTGCGCCGCGCGACCACCGAGCTCAAGCCGGGCGACCACATCACCCTCTGCCACGACCCCGCGATACTCGGCGTCGTCCCCCCGGACGCGACGCTCCTGGAGGACCGCGGCGACTACACCGTGTGGCTCAAGCCGGCCGGGCTGCTCGCCCAGGGTACCCGCTTCGGCGACCACGCGAGCCTGCTGCGTCAGGCAGAGAAGGCGGGCGGGCGACCGCGGCCGGTGTTCCCGGTGCATCGGCTGGACCGGGAGGTCACGGGCATCATGGTGGTAGCGCACACGCCCGCTGCCGCCCGCCGGCTGGCGGCGACCCTGCAGGCCGAAGACACGGAAAAGACCTACCGGGCGGAGGTCCGGGGCGACCTCGCGGCACGCCACGGTACGATCGGCCGGATCGACCTGCCGCTCGACGGACGAACGGCCCTGACCGAGTACCGCGTCGAGCGCTACGACCGGGCGCGTGACGCGAGCGTGGTGCAGATCCGGATCCGGACCGGCCGCACCCACCAGATCCGCCGCCACCTCGCCGCCCTCGGGCACCCGGTCCTCGGCGACCCCCGCTACGGGCGGGGCAACGCCGACCCGCGGGGGCTGCAGCTCGTGGCCGCGGGGCTCACCTTCCGCTGCCCGCTGCGCGGAGACCGGATGGCCTTCGCGACCGATTGAGGAGACCTTCAGGCGCTTGCGGGCCAACTGCGCCGGAACACCCAGTACTTGTTCACCACGAAGTTGAAGGCGAGGCCGGCGACCGAGCCGGCGGCCACCCCCAGGACCGGCCAGGTCCGGACCGCCCCGGAGAGCCAGAGCGCGAGCACGTAGGTCCCGTAGTTCACGAGCCCGCCGATGGCGTTCGCGGCCAGATAGGCGAGCCATTCGCCGGCGAGCCCCTCTCGCCCCGGGACCCGGAAGGTGTATCGGCGGTTCATCGCCCAGGCGGCGGTCGCCGCGCAGAGATAGGAGGCGACGCGTCCGCTGTAGGGGTCGAGCCCCAGCGCGAGCGCTGCCTGCAGGACGCTCGCGTCCACGAGGAAGGCCAGCACGCCCACCACCGCAAAGCGCAGGAACTGGCCCGTGGACTCCCGCAAGGAGGACTCGCGCACAGGGGGCTCCCCCCTCGCGGATCCCTGCAACGCCGACTCCGGCGCCGAACCGGTCACGGGTGCGGACCGGGCTAGCGCGGGCCCGGGATGGTCAGGTAGGCGAGCCGCTTCAGCTCCTTGCGCCCGCGCGTCACCGTCTCCAGCACCAGCCCGGAAGTGAAACTGAGGAACGCCAGCGTCATCAGACCGGTCGCCAGGATCGCAGTCGGAAACCGCGGAACCAGCCCGGTCCTGAGATACTCCGTCAGGACCGGGTAGCCGAGGCCGAGCGCGAGCAGCGCCAGGGCGAGGCCCGCGAGACCGAAGAAGGCGAGCGGCCGCTCCTCCTTGAACAGGACCAGGATGGTCGTGAGGATCCGCACCCCGTCCCGGTAGGTCCTCAGCTTGCTCGCCGACCCCGCGGGGCGGTCCTTGTAGGGGGTGTCGACCTCCGCGATCGGCATGTCGAGCTCGAGGGCGTGCACGGTGAGCTCGGTCTCGATCTCGAACTCCTTGGTCAGGGCGGGGAACGACTTCACGAACCGGCGCGAGAACACCCGGTACCCCGAGAGGATGTCCTTGAAGCGGTCGCCGAAGACCCTCGCCACCACGCCCGTCAGCAGCCGGTTGCCCAGGCGGTGGCCCGGGCGGTACGCCTGCTCGATCTCCGTGACCCGCCGCCCCACCACCATGTCGAGCTGATCGGCCAGCAGGCGCTCCACCAGCAGCGGGGCCGACGGGGCGTGGTAGGTGTCGTCGCCGTCCACGAGCACGTACACGTCGGCCTCCACGTCGGCGAACATCCGCCGCACCACGAAGCCCTTGCCCTGCTGGCTCTCACTGCGCACCACGGCCCCGGCGGCCGCGGCCCGGGCGCGGGTCTCGTCCTGAGAGTTGTTGTCGTAGACGTAGACGATGGCCTCGGGCAGGGCCTGGCGGAAGTCCCGCACCACCTGGCCAATGGCCTCCTGCTCGTTGTAGCAGGGCAAGAGGACGGCCACGCGCAGGCCGGCCCGGCTCGTCGTCAGCAGCATCCGCTCGGCAGCCTCGCTCATCGAGTCTCGATTCCCTCGGGCCGGTCAGGCCCCCGGGCGGCTCCCGGGCGCCTGACCGGCCCTACGGCGCTCTGCCCCTCGCCGGGGCGCTGGCCCTGTCAGTGCCGAATCCCCGGCACATTCAGGGGGATACCCTGGTTCTGGCCCGCGATGAACAGCGTCAGCTCACCGTACTCGGGCGCGTCGGGCATCAACTCGTTCGCCCGCACCGCAACGTTGCACCACTGCAGCCGGCGCGGGAAGTCCCACACCGCCCCCTGGCTCGTGCGGAAGGTCGGGAAGTGGGCGTACGCTCCCTTGTAGGCCGCCAGGTACTGGCCCCGCACCCAGCGGTTGGCGCCGGTCTCGTGGCAGTCGTTGCAGGTGAAGTTCTGCTGCCCGACCTTCACGGCCGTCAGCTTCTTTCCCCGCTCGAGGGCGGCCTTCGCCTCCGGGCTCTCCAGGTCGACATTGATCGGCGTGCCGTTCGCCAGATACCGCAAGTACACCGCCATGTCGATGTTGGGCTGCGTCTCCATCAGGAGGTCCGCACCGGTGGTCGCCTTGGCGTGCCGGGCCACGAACTCCTCGATGACCATGACCTTGTTCATCCGCGGCTCCCACTTCGGCATGGACGCCGCCCAGGTCTTGAACGCCTGCTCGGGCTTCTCGTGGCAGGAAGCGCAGGACTTCCCGGTCGAGCCCACCTTCGCGAACAGGGCCTTGCCCTCGTCGACGCTGAACATGCCCGGGTTCTCGGTCGGGTCCAGATTGTCCCGGGTTTCCACGGGCACCGGCCGCACGTTCGGGTCGTCCAGAGTCGGGTTCGGCAATACCGCGGGCGCCTTCAGCGTCTTCATGAACGCCACGATGTCCTTCATCTCCTCCTCGTTCAGGAGCTTGTTCGTGCCCCAGGGCGGCATGGCGCTCAGCGGATTGTAGACACGAGGGTCGCTCAGATAGTTGTAGAGCCAGGTGTCGTCGCGGTAGGTCGCGATCTGAGAGATGTCCGGGCCCAGGTTGCCCGCCTGGTCGCTCTTGTCGCCCATGACGTGGCAGGTCATGCAGTGCCCGCGCCGTTTCGAGATCTCGAGTCCCTTGGCGGCGTCACCCACCACGTTCTCCATCTTGACCGGCTCCTTCGGCGGAGGCGGGGCCACGTCCAGCCGGGGCAGGCTGTTGTAGTCCTTCGTTATATTCGCGGTCATTCGCGCTTGTATTCGGTGCCGCCGGCGTGAGCGGCGGCCGTTTGAGGACTACACCCGAAAGCTAGCACCACGGGAAGGGGATGTCACACCCTGCCCCCCCGGTCCCTCCCTCCGGGGGGGGGCAGGGCCTGCGCACCACACCCTGGTTGACCCCTGCGAGCCGGCGGCGCTAGCCTGTCCTCGGCTCAAGACCGGACGTCGCGGTGTCGATAGACTTGACACCCACGGGTCGCGGCCCGGCGGCGGCATCCGGAAGCCCCTGGGGCGCCGGGGTTGTTGCGCCCCTGGCACACAGGATGCTTTCATTCAGGGCGGTCCGGTTCCGCCCCCCTGCCTTGAGGAGGATCGTGGCCTCTCACCGAATCTCCGCCCTCCTGTTCGGCCTCACCGCAGCCCTCGCGGCGGTGGGCGCCAGCGCCAGCCCCTCGGTCCAGCGCATCCTGCGCTTCGACGCCGTCACCCAGACCGCCTGGGGCGAGCGCTACGAGCACGGGGAAGGGGTCGGCCAGGACTACGGAAAGGCCGTCCAGCTCTACTGCGCGGCGGCGCGCCAGGGCAACCCGCGGGCCCAGTACCGGCTCGGCTGGATGTACGCGAATGGCAGGGGAGTCACCCGGGACGACGGGCTCGCCGCGGCCTGGTTCCAGCTCGCGGCAAAACAGGGCGACGAGCACGCAGGGCGCATGCTCCAGCACGTGGCGATGCCGGCGAAGCCGGTGAAGGCCCGCTGCGTCGGACCGCAGGCACCGCTGACCCGCCCCCTCATGGCTGCACGGATCGATCTGAAATCCCCCCAGCGCAAGGCCGTCGTCGACACGGTCAAGCGTCTGGCCGACCGCTACGGCCTCGACCCGCACCTCGTGTTCGCGGTCATTCAGGCCGAGTCGGCCTTCGACCCGAGGGCCGTGTCGCCGAAGGGCGCCATGGGGGTCATGCAGTTGATGCCGGACACCGCCGAGCGCTTCGGAGTTCGGGACCCCTTCGACGTGGAGGACAACCTGAAGGGGGGCATGGCCTACCTGCGCTGGCTGCTACGCCAGTTCGACGGCAGCGTGGTGCACGCCGTCGCCGCCTACAACGCGGGCGAGCAGGCGGTGAGCCGCTACGGCGGGATCCCCCCGTACGAGGAGACCCAGACCTACGTGCAGCGCGTCACCTCCTACTACCCGCACCCGAGTCACCCGGTCGGCGAGGGGGCTTCGATCGCGCGACGGGTCGCGCCCGCGCGCCAGGGAGACTCCTGAAGGGCCGGCTCGCGGGCATGCGTGCCCCGGCATCCGTGCCCAGCATCCGTGGGATAATCGCCCTTCGAACGGTCGCCTCCGCATCCAGGCGGAGCGCGCACTCCTCGAGGTGAGCTCGATGCGGACATTGCTCCAGGGTTCGTCCCGCCACTCTCTCCCCGCCGCGGTCACGGAGCTGGCTCCGTTGGCCGGGCTGCGGGCCGAGGTCCGGCCCTCGCCCCGGCGCCGCCTGCGGGTCTCGACGGTTCTCGTCGGCGCCCTCCTCGTCTTGCTCGCCCTGGGGCTCGGCCGGGGGCTGTGGGACAGCGTCCTCGACCGGCTGGAGTGGCTCAGCGCCGTGCACCCCGACCAGTCGAGCGCCGACTCCGGCGTGCGCCGCGAGGCCCGGCCGCTCGCGTGGCTCACGTACCGCGCCGCGGATGGCCGCGAGGTCCGCGCCCTGGTCGACGAGGAGCGCCTGGGGGCGTTTCTCGCCGGACAGGTGTACCAGCTCGAGTCGGCGCGCGCGGAACTGCGCCGGGCGGCGCGGGCGGACACGGAGGAGGCGGTCACTCCCCTCTTCGAGACGATGGCGGCCCGTGTGGCGGCCTTCACCGACTGGTACCTCGCCTGGGGCACCGGCTACGAACTGCTGCGGGTGGCGCTGGTCTCGGCGGCCGGCCACGCGGTGACCCCCGGGGTCATGGGCCTGCGGGACGCAGTCGCCCAGGACGTGGAGCGCCACGTGGAGGGCCGGTATCGGGACCTCGTGCTGAAGCCCGAGGAGTCCGACCCCCTGGTGCGCGCCGCCTACGAGCAGGCCCTGGTGGACGCCCACCGGCGGACCCTGGCCCTCGCGGCCCAGACGGACGCCGAATTCCTGCGGTTCCTGGGCCGGGAGTCCCGCGTGCTGGAGAGCCCTTCGGCCCAGGCGGCCCCGCACCTCACCCTCGACTGGGCAGCCTGGACCCGCAAGCTGGTCGTCCCCGACCTGGGGCAGACCGGCTTCGAGTCCCTGCGCGGGCTCTCCCTCGCCGCGGCCGGGGCCATGGCGGGGCGCACGGTGGGCGCGGCCGCGGGGCGAGCCCTCGCCCAGGGTGTCTCCGGCCGGGCGCTCGCGCCCTCGGCCGCCCGCGTGGGCTCACGGCTCGCCGCACCGGCCTTCTCTCGCCTGGCGGGGAGCGTCGCGGGGGCCAGCGTCGGTGCCGGCGGAGGCCCCCTGGGTCTCGCCCTGGGCGGGGCGGCAGGTCTCGGGGTCGACTACCTGGTCCACGCGGCGACGGCCGCGGTGCGCCGCGACGACGTCGAGGCGGCGGCCCATGGGACACTGGCGGCGCACCGGAGCGCCTGGCAACGGCTCCTCGGCGATTCCGTCGGCGGCACGGTGGACCTCTGGGTCGACGACCTCCAGGCGTTCCTGGTCCAGCACGCAGGCCGGGGCTGATGCGGCTGGACGGCTACAGGCTCGGTGAGACGCCCGAGCCGCTCGAGGTGACGACGACCGAGGAGGCCGCGGCAGTGGCGCTCGCCCTCGCCCGCCAGGCCGCGCGGACCCTGGACATCTTGAGCCGGCAGATTGACCCGCGGATCTTCGATACGGCCGACTTCGCCGAGGCCGTGACGCGCCTGGTCCTTCGCTCACGGCGGGCGCAGGTACGCATCCTCGTGCAGGACGTGGAGCCGGTGCTGCGGGACGGACACCGCCTGGTGACGCTCTCCCAGCGCCTGCCGAGCTTCCTGCAGATCCGGGTACCGGCGGAGGAGTACCGCACCTTCAACCAGGCCTTCGTCGTGGCCGACGGCACCGGGTATCTGCACCGTGGTCTCGCCGACCGCTACGAAGGCAAGGCGTCGTTCCACGCCCCCGCCAGGGCCCGCGAATTGCTCCGGGCCTTCCAACCCATCTGGGACACGGCCGAGCCGGACCCCAGCTTCCGGACGCTGGGCGTATGAGAGAACTGCACCGCGCGGTCTTCGGCCTCGTCCTCCTTCTCGTCCTCGGCGCCGGCGCGCGCGGCGCGGCGGCCGAGGAGCTCGTCATCCAGGTGTACGCCCTGCAATACCGCACCGTGGAGGAGGTCGCCCCCGTGCTGCGCCCGCTCGTGCCCGAGCCCGGCGCGGTGACCGGCCTCGGCGACCGGCTGGTGGTGAAGACCTCCCCCGAGAATCTCTCCACCGTCGAGGAGGTCCTGAGCCAGCTGGACCGGGAGCCCCGGCGGCTGATGATCAGCGTGCGCCAGGAGCGGGAAGAGAACCTGGACGCCCTCGGGGCCTCCGTCGGCGCCCGGGTCCGCGTGGGGGACGCGACGGTCTCGGCGGGGCGCACCGGCCCCGGTGCGGGAAACCGCGCCCGCGTCGAGGTCTACGGCACCGACTCCCGCGACGAAGGGGTGACGACCCAGAAGGTGCAGACCCTGGAGGGCCGGGCCGCCCTGGTGCGTGCCGGGACCTCGGTGCCCGTCGGCGAGCAGTACGTCTTCGTCGGCCCAGGCGGCGCCGGCGTTGCGGGCACCGTGCGCTATCTCGACCTCGCGACCGGCTTCTACGCCCTCCCCCGGTTGAGCGCCGACCGTGTGACGCTGGAGCTCTCCCCCTTCGCCGCGCGCCCCGCGGGCGTGGGTGGGGGGGTCGTGGACACCCAGGCGGCCAGCACCGTCGTCTCCACCCGGCTCGGCGAGTGGGTCGTCGTCGCCAGCTCCGTGGAGTCCGCCCAGGACCGCGGGACCGGCACCGTCTACTCGACCCGGCGCCGGGGGGAGACGAACCGCGTCATCCTCCTGCGGGTCGACGAGGTGCCGTAACGCCCGCGGCGCCGGGCACGGAATGCCTCAGAACTGGCCCCAGAGGTACTGGTTCGTCACCTCGTGGTGGAACTGGATCTCGCCGCGCTTGACGCGCGAGCCGAGCGCCTTCGGGCAGCGCTCGGCGCAGGCGAGCTTCAGCTCGGCGTACTTCGCGTGCACCTCGCGCCCCAGCAGCTCCCGCAGGTATCTGCTCGACTCGAAGGAACGGAGCGCCTCGTAGACGTTGCCGGGGAGCAGGCGCACCCGCTGGGACTTCGCGCCGTCGCCCCCGGGCCCCTCGAGCCCGGTCTTCAACAGGACGAAGATCGCCAGATAGGGATTCGCGTCCGGCGCGATCGATCGCACCTCGATGCGGGCCGCGCGCTCGTTGCCGATGGGGACCCGGACCATCGACCCCCGGTCGGACGCGGAGACCTTGATCTGGTTGGGGGCCTCGAAGTGGGGGTCGAGACGCCGGTAGGCGTTGACGCTGGAATTGAAGACGAGGCAGGTCTCGCCCGCGGTCGCCAGCACCCGATTCACGAAGCCCCACGCGAGGGGGCTCAACCCGTACTGCCCCTTGCCGTCGTGGAAGAGGTTCCTGCCGTTGCGGGCGATGGAGACGTTGGTGTGGCAGCCGCTGCCGTTCACGTTGGCGACCGGCTTCGGCAGGAACGAGGCGGTGAGCTCCATCTGGGCCGCGACCTGCCGGGCGATCAGCTTGTAGAGCTGCACCTGGTCCGCAGCCACGGTGGCCTCGGTGTAGGCGTAGTTCATCTCGAACTGCGAGGGAGCGACCTCCGGGTGGTCCTTCTCGTTACCGAACCCGAGCGCCCGCTGGACCTCGGCCGAGGTGTCGATGAAGCGGCGCAGCGCGTCGCCGGGCAGTGAATGGTAGTAACCGCCCGTGGAGACGTACTCGAACTGGCCGGTCTCGAAGTAGCGGCGCTCGGCGTCACGGCCCCGGAAGAGGAATCCCTCGATCTCGCTCGCCACGTGGGCCACCATCCCCTTCTGGCGCAGCTCCCCACCGAAGGCCTTCAGCCGCGACCGGAAGTCGCCGGGATAGGGGGTCCCGCCCTGGTCCTGGACGTCGCCGAAGACCAGCACCTTGCCGGGTCCGAAGACATCCGAGGGCAGCCAGTACAGCGCCGCCCAGTCGACACCGAGCCGCAAGTCCGACTCCGCCTGGCGCGAGAAGCCGCGGATGGAGGAGCCGTCGAAGGTGAGGTTGTCGGGGGACTTCAGGAGGAACTTCTTGTCGTAGTCCAGCATGTGGAAGCGGCCCTCGAGGTCCGTGAAACAGACGGTCACGGCCTTGATGCCCTTCTCGTCGGTCAGCCGCTTGACGCGCGCCTCGCGGATCCTTCCCGGGTCCTCTCCGGCCACGCGCTCGGCCTTGGCCTGAAGATTCGCCTCCTCGAGCTGCTCGTACGGGATCTCCAGAAAACGACGGAGCGGCGTATCCATTCCTGTCCTCGCTGCGCGCGACGTGAGCCGAGCGGCACAGTGGCGACCGCCGGCAAGGGGGCCATCGGGGCCCGGGGAAGCTCAGCACGCCCCAGGCTCCAATGCAAGCGGTTGCAGCCCCCGGGGCGCGCCGCCCGCGCCCTCGACCGCCGCAGCCGCGGTCGGTATGCTGGACGGGAGCCTCGGGGAGTACCGTGATGCCTGGACGTGACCCTCGCAACTGGATGTGGGCGGAGGCCTGCGAGATGCTCGAGCAGGCCGAGCGGATGCGCCGCGAGTTCTTCCGCCCCGCACCCCGCGGGGGACGGACGGCCTGGCACCCGCCGGTGGACGTCTTCGAGACGGAGCGCGACCTCTGGCTCGTGGTCGCGCTCCCCGGAGTGCCGGTCGACCGGGTCAAGGTACGGGTCGAGGGTGGCACGGTCATCGTCTCCGGAGAGCGGCCCCTGCCCGCTGCGGTCCGCGAGGCCCAGGTCCACCGTCTCGAGATCCCCCAGGGCCGCTTCGAGCGCCGCCTGGAACTGCCCGCCGGGCGCTTTCGCGTGGACCGGCACGAAATGGTCGACGGCTGCCTGGTCCTGAGCCTGTCCCGGGTTCCCTGAGGACGCCATGAGCGAAGAAGAGAAGGAAGGCGGCGCCGCGCCGGCCGTGGTCCCCGAGATCCCCGACGACGCCGTGATCGTGCTGCCCGTGCGCAGCACGGTGCTGTTCCCCGGCGTGGTGATCCCCCTCTCGGTGGGGCGCAAGCGCTCGGTCGCCGCGGCCCAGGAGGCGGTCAAGTCCGAGCGGCCCATCGGGGTGCTGCAACAACGGGACCCCGCACTGGACCAGCTCGCGCCCTCGGACCTCTCCACCGTCGGCACCGTGGCGACCCTGCTCCGGTACGTCACCGCCCCCGACGGGTCCCATCACCTGATCGTGCACGGTGACCACCGCTTCCGCGTCCTCGAGTTCCTGGACGGTTACCCGTTCTTCGTGGCGCGGGTGGAGCGGATCGAGGACCCGGAGACGCTCACGCCCGCCCTCGAGGCGCGCATGGACCACCTCCGGCGCGAGGCCCTCGAGGCGGTCGAGCTGCTGCCCCAGGTCCCCACCGAGCTCTCCGGCACCATCAAGGCCATCCCCGCGCCGGGGGCGCTCGCCGATCTCGTGGCCCACTTCCTCGACATCAAGCCCGAGGAGAAGCAGGGGCTCCTGGAGACCTTTGACGTGGAGCAGCGCGTCACCCGGGTCGCGGACCTCCTCGCCCACCGGTTGGCCGTGCTCCGCCTGTCGCACGAGATCGACCGCCAGACCAAGGAGTCGGTGGACAAGCGCCAGCGGGAATTCCTGCTGCGCGAGCAGCTGAAGACGATCCAGCGCGAGCTGGGTGACATCGAGCCGAAGGCGGCGGAGCTCGAGGAGATCGGCTCCGCGATCGCCGGGGCGAAGATGCCCCCGGAGGTGGAGGAGCAGGCCCGGCGCGAGCTGACGCGCCTGGAGCGCATGCCGGAGGCCTCCGGCGAGTACTCCATGGTGCGGACCTACCTGGACTGGCTGACGGCGCTGCCCTGGGCGGAGCCCGCGGAGACGCCCATCGACATCGCCGAGGCCCGGCGGATCCTGGACGAGGACCACTACGGGCTCGAGAAGGTCAAGCGGCGCATCCTCGAGTTCCTCGCGGTGCGCAAGCTCAACCCCGGCGGCCGCGGCGCGATCCTGTGCCTGGTGGGCCCCCCCGGCGTCGGCAAGACCTCACTCGGCCAGAGCATCGCCCGCGCCACGGGACGCAAGTTCGTGCGGGTGGCCCTCGGGGGCGTGCACGACGAGTCCGAGATCCGCGGGCACCGGCGGACCTATCTCGGGGCGCTGCCCGGCAACGTCATCCAGGCGATCCGCAAGGCGGGCACCCGCAACCCGGTGTTCATGCTCGACGAGCTGGACAAGCTCGGCATGGGCGGCTTCCACGGCGACCCGGCCTCGGCCCTGCTCGAGGTGCTCGACCCGGAGCAGAACTCCACCTTCCGGGACAATTACCTGGCCGTGCCGTTCGATCTCTCCCGGGTCATGTTCCTCGGCACCGCGAACATGATGGACACCGTGCCCGGCCCGCTGCGAGACCGCATGGAGGTCATCGAGCTGCCCGGCTACACCGAGGAGGAGAAGGTCGAGATCGGCCGACGCTATCTGGTCAGGCGCCAGCTCGAGGCCAACGGCCTCACGCCCGAGCAGGCCTCGCTCACCGCCGAGGCCCTGCGCGCGATCGTCCGCGATTACACCCGCGAGGCGGGGGTGCGCAACCTGGAGCGCGAGATCGGCAAGGTCTTCCGCCGTGTGGCGATGCAGGTCGCCGAGGGCACCTCGGCGGCCGTGCACCTGGATGCCAATGACCTGGCGCCGGTCCTCGGACCGCGCCGCTTCGAGGGAGAGGTCGCGATGCGCCTGTCCGTCCCCGGCGTGGCCACGGGGCTCGCCTGGACGCCGGTAGGCGGCGACATCCTCTTCATCGAGGCGAGCCGGGTCGAGGGAGCCGGCCGGCTCATTCTTACCGGACAGCTGGGCGACGTCATGAAGGAGAGCGCCCAGGCCGCCCTGACCCTCGTCAAGGGCCGCTCGGCCGCGCTCGGCATCGACGGCGAGGCCTTCCAGAAGAGCGACGTCCACGTGCACGTGCCGGCCGGAGCGACCCCGAAGGACGGCCCCAGCGCGGGGGTGGCGATGTTCACCGCGCTGGTCTCGCTGCTCACCGGCCGAACCGTGCGCAACGACACCGCCATGACCGGTGAGATCAGCCTGCGCGGGCTGGTGCTGCCGGTGGGCGGGATCAAGGAGAAGACGCTTGCGGCGGCCCGGGCGGGGCTGAAGCGCGTGCTCCTCCCGGCGCGCAACCGCAAGGACCTCGAGGAGATCCCGGCCGCCGCTCGCGGGCAGCTCGAGCTCATCTGGCTGGAGACGGTCGACGACGCCATCGCCGCCGCGTTCTCGGACACCCTGCCGTCCTCGGGCGCCGCCTCGTCCGCGGACCCCAGCTCGCCGGCAAACCCCGGCTCGTCCGCCGACCCCGGCTCGTCCCCCGGCTGAGGCCCACCGGCCCCGCGGCGCGCCCCTCGCCTCCCGCCCGCGCCGGCCGGCGCTCAATCTTGCCGGCCGGTGTCCGACAACCTCCCTCAGACAAGGTGGCGGAGAGCGGGCGATGGCGGGCGCCAGGAATGCGCGAGGCACGAGCTCGGACAGGGCTGGGCATCCCCCTGCCGGGGTTCCCGGGATCGAAGGCCGCTCCGAGGGCAACTTCGGCCTGACGCGGCTGGACCGGTTCCGGCTCGACCGGTGCATCGGCGAGGGCGGTGAGGGCAAGGTCTACCTCGCCCACGACCGTGTGCTGGACCGGCCGGTCGCCGTGAAGCGCCTTCACTCCGGCGCGCTCGCCGGGGAGGGCTGGCGCGAGCGGCTGCCCCAGGAGGCCCGCAACGCCGGGAAGCTGCTGCACCCGAACGTCGTCACCCTCTTCGACGTGGGGGAGCACGAGGGCGCGCCCTTCCTCGTCTTCGAGTACGTCGAGGGCGAGACCCTCGCGGCCCTGCTCGCGCGCGAGGGGCGCCTGCCCCTGCCCCGGGCCCTGGCCCTGCTGCGCCAGGTCCTCGCGGGGGTCGCCCACGCCCACGCGCAGGGCATCGCGCACCTGGACCTGAAACCGGCGAACGTGCTGCTGACCACGAACGGCACGCCGCGCATCGCGGACCTCGGGACCTCGCGCCTGCTGGAGGCCGCGCGCCCCGCAGGCCACGTCCTCATGGGCACCCTCCACTACCTCAGCCCCGAGCACGTCACCGGCTCCGAGCCGGGGCCCTGCTCCGACGTCTTCGCGCTCGGGCTCCTCGCCTTCGAGCTCATCACCGGGCGCAGGCTGGTCCGCGGAGACGACCTGAAGGCGGTGCGGGCCGAGCTCCTGGAGGGCCCCCTGCCCGCGCCCTCCAGCGTCGTGCCGGACCTGGACCCGAAGCTGGACGCCTTCGTGCTCCGGGCCCTCGAGCGCGACCGGACGGCCCGCTATCCCGACGCCGGGGCGATGGCCCTGGCGCTGGAGGAGGTCTCCCCTGCCGAGGCCGCGGGCCCCCGGGCGCCCGCCGCCGGGGAGGAACGCATCCCGGCCCTCGAGTTCCTGCTGCTGCGCATGCGCCACAAGGGCGACTTCCCGGCCCTGTCCCAGACCCTCGGCGAGCTCAACCGCCTCACCGCCGCCGACACCCGCGCCTCGACCGCCCAGCTCGCGAACGTCATCCTGCGCGACTACGCCCTGACCAAGCGCCTGCTGCGGCTGGCCAATTCGGCCTTCTACGGCCCCGTGGCCCGGCCGGTGCGGAACGTCTCCGAGGCCGTCAAGGTCCTCGGTCTGCGGCAGGTCCGCGCGGCGGCGACCGGCCTCATCTACGGCCAACGGATGGGCATCGGCAGCACCTCGGAGGGCCGGGAGTCCATCGCGGCGGCCTTCATGAGCGGGCTCGTCGCCCGCCACCTGGCGCGCGCCGCCGGTCTCGAGGCGGTGGAAGACGCCTTTCTTTGCGGCCTCTTCCACAATCTCGGCCGCAGCCTGACCCTCGTGTACTTCCCCGAGGAATACGCCGAGATCCGGCGCCGGCTCCGGGAGCAGGGGCTCGATTGGGACGCGGCCGCGCGCAGCGTGCTCGAGCTGTCCCTGCACGAACTGGGCGTCGCGGTGGCCCGCAGCTGGCGCTTCCCCGAAACCCTGACCCAGGCCATCCAGGCGCCCCCGGAAGGGGAGGTCGAAAACCCGCGCTCGCTGGAGGAACGGATGCACCGCTTCGCGGCCCTCGCCAACGAAGCCTGTGACGCCCTGGCGGACGCCCCGCCCGACGGCGTCGGCGAGGCTCTCTCCCGGCTCGCCGAGCGGTACGCCGTGGTCTTCCCGTCGCGGAGTCCGGCACTCGTGGCCGTCGTCGCGGCCGCGGCGGGCAAGGTCGGGGAATTCGGCCCCGTGCTCGGCTTCGAGCCGAACGCCTGCGAGGTCGTGCGCAGGGCGCTCGGCCCGGGCACCGACCCCTCCTCCACCCCCGCACCGCCGGCCCCGCCGCTGGAGCCACCCACCCGGACGACCGGGGCGGCCCCCGGTCCCCAGCCCCCGAAGGCTGGCCGGCGCTGGTGGCGCCGGCTGTTGTCCCGTTACGGGCTGCGAGCCGGCGCCCCGTAGGGGTAGTAGGGCTGGGGGGCCCAGCCGTACGGGGAGGAATACCCCGGGTATGCGGGGTAGGAGGGATAGGACGCCGGGGCGGACGAGGGCGCAGGTGCCGACGCGGCAGCCGGTGCGGAGGAGGACGCCGGGGCGGACGCAGCAGCAGCCGCTGCGGAGGCGGACGAGGGTGCCGGCGCGGCAGAGGACGCTGACCCGGGCGTTGCCCCGGATGCGGGCGCAGGCTCGCGAGCGGACACCGGCACGGACGCGGACGCGGACGCGGAGGCCGACGCAGGCACGGGCGCAGGCACCGCTGCCGGACCGGACCCGGGCGCAGGCGCAGGCGCAGAGCCCCGCGCAGCCGAGGGCACGGGCCCAGGGGCGGGAGCAGGCCAGACGGGGTCCGGGAGCGCCGCCGCCGAGGGCCGCTCGGCCTTGGTCGCCGCGGCCGGCCGCGCAGGCGTCCCGGCGGAAGACCCCGTACGGGCCCCCTTCGTCTCGGGCATCGGTTCCGGCGGGCCGCCGACGAGCCAGACGAGGGCCAGGACCACCGCGGCCCCGGCCACCCCCAGGAGGAGCCCCCTGCGCCCGCGCCGGCCGGCGGGGCGCCGCGAGAGCGAGTCCCGAGAGAGCCCCAGCTCGTCCATCCGCGCCCGGATGGCCGCCTCACGCTCCGGGGAGACCTCGGGGAGCTGGCCGGGGACGGCGGTCCGCGGCGAGGGGCCGGCGGAGCCCGGCGGAACCGGGGACTCCAGGCCTGGTGGGGGGGTGGTTTCGGAATGGGCCATCGTCGCGCACTCCTGACGGTCTGGTCCGGCGTGGAGCCGAGAGGTTAGCACAGGGACGCGCCCCGCCCGCGCGCCCGGGGCGACCCTGACCTATCATTGGGGCTCGCTCCCACCCGAGGCCCAGCCATGTACCTGCGCGGCTCCCCCGCCCTCTCCCGATTTCGCCTGGACAAGACCCTCGACCAGGCCCGAGCCGCAGGGGCCGGCGCGCTCACCGGCGCCTTCGCCGAGTACGTCCACTTCGTCGAGCTGCGCGAGCCCCTCGCCCCAGGAGACCTCGCCGTCCTGCGCCAACTGCTGGACTACGGCCCACCCCCCACCTCCTTGCCGCCCCGGGGGCAGCTCCAGCTCGTGGTCCCCCGCCCCGGCACCATCTCGCCGTGGTCCACCAAGGCCACCGACATCGCCCACGTCTGCGGCCTGGCGGCGGTGTCGCGCATCGAGCGGGGCGTCGCCTGGTATCTCGAGAGCGAGGCGGGCGCTGGGCTCGACCCGCGGGCACTGGCGGTCGTCCAGGGGCTCGTCCACGACCGCATGACGGAGGTGGTGACGGCGGACTTCGCGGAGGCCGAACGCCGGCTCTTCCAGCACGCCGAGCCGGCCCGCCTGCAGTCCGTGGACCTCCTGGAGGGCGGCCGGGGAGCCCTCGAGCGGGCCAACCGGGAGCTCGGCCTCGCCCTCTCGGACGACGAGGTGGACTACCTCCTCGCCAGCTTCCGGGCCCTCGGGCGCAACCCCCACGACGTCGAGCTGATGATGTTCGCCCAGGCGAACTCGGAGCACTGCCGCCACAAGGTCTTCAACGCCACCTGGACCCTGGACGGCGCCCCGGGCGAGGGGACCCTCTTCGGCATGGTCAAGGAGACGCACCGCCGCAGCCCCGGGGACGTCCTCTCCGCCTACCGGGACAACGCGGCCGTGGTGCGCGGCTTCCCCGCCGCCCGCTTCGCCCCCGACCCCGGCGACGGGCGCTACCGCTACGTCGAGGAGCCGGTCCACATCCTGATGAAGGTGGAGACCCACAACCACCCCACCGCGATCTCCCCCGGCCCCGGGGCCGCCACCGGCACGGGGGGTGAGATCCGCGACGAGGCCGCCACCGGCCGCGGGGCCCGGACCAAGGCCGGTCTGGTGGGCTTCTCGGTCTCGAACCTGCGGATCCCGGGCTTCGAGCAGGCCTGGGAGGTGGACCACGGGAAACCGGGCAGGATCGCCTCCGCACTCGACATCATGATCGAGGGCCCGGTCGGGGCCGCGGGGTTCGGCAACGAGTTCGGGCGCCCGAACCTCGTGGGGTATTTCCGGACCTACGAGCAGAGCGTCCCCGGCGTCGGCGGCCCCGAGGTCCGGGGCTACCACAAGCCCATCATGCTGGCCGGCGGGGTCGGCAACATCCGCGCGCCCCACGTGGCCAAGGGGCACATCCCCACGGGAGCCAAGGTCATCGTCCTCGGGGGACCGGCGATGCTGATCGGACTCGGCGGCGGCGCGGCCTCATCGATGGCCTCCGGGGCGAGCGAGGAGGCGCTCGACTTCGCCTCGGTGCAGCGGGCCAATCCCGAGATGCAGCGCCGGGCCCAGGAGGTCATCGACCGCTGCCGGGAGCTCGGGGAGGCCAACCCCATCGTGGCCGTCCACGACGTGGGCGCCGGTGGCCTGTCCAACGCGGTCCCCGAGCTGCTGCACGAGAGCGGCCGCGGCGGGCGGCTGGAGCTGCGCGCCGTGCCGAGCGACGACCCCGGGATGTCGCCGCTCGAGATCTGGTGCAACGAGTCCCAGGAGCGCTACGTGCTGTCCGTGCGCCCCGAGGACCTGGCGCGCTTCTCGGCCCTGTGCGAGCGCGAGCGCTGCCCGTACGCCGTGCTCGGGGAGGCGACGGACGACGGGCGCCTGGTGATGCACGACCGCCACTTCGCCAACACCCCCATCGACCTGCCGCTCGAGGTCCTGCTCGGCAAGCCGCCGCGCATGCACCGGGAGGCGGCCCACGTGCGCCCGCCCCGCCCGCCCCTCGACCTCACGGGCATCGACCTGCGCGAGGCGGCCCTGAGAGTGCTCCGGCTGCCGGCCGTCGCGGACAAGACCTTCCTCGTGACCATCGGCGACCGCAGCGTGACCGGTCTGGTGGCGAGGGACCCGATGGTCGGCCCGTGGCAAGTCCCGGTCGCGGACTGCGCCGTCACTGCGACCGGCTACCGGTCCCGCACGGGCGAGGCGATGGCCATCGGCGAGCGCACCCCCCTCGCGCTCGTGGACGCGCCGGCATCCGGGCGCATGGCGGTGGCGGAGGCCATCACGAACCTCGCCGCGGCCGCCGTGGAGGACCTCGGCCAGGTGGTCCTCTCGGCGAACTGGATGGCCGCCGTGGGGCACCCCGGTGAGGACGCGGCCCTCTTCGACACCGTGCGCTCGGTGGCGCTCGAGCTCTGCCCGACCCTCGGGATCGCGGTGCCGGTGGGCAAGGACAGCCTCTCCATGAAGACCGTGTGGCACGAGGCCGGAGAGGAGCGCGCCGTCACCGCCCCCCTCTCGCTCATCGCCTCGGCGTTCGCGCCGGTCGCGGACATCGCCCGCACCCTGACCCCGGTGCTGCGGACCGACCGGGGCGAGACCGACCTGCTGCTCGTGGACCTGGGCCGCGGGCGGAACCGCCTGGGGGCCTCGGCGCTCGCCCAGGTCTACGGCCAGCTGGGCGACCAGGTGCCCGATCTCGACCACCCCGGGGACCTGAAGGGCTTCTTCGCGGCCGTCCAGCGGCTGAGCTCCGACGGGCTCCTGCTGGCCTACCACGACCGCTCGGACGGCGGGCTGTGGGCGACGCTCTGCGAGATGGCCTTCGCGGGCCACACCGGTCTCGAGGTGGACCTGACCGGCCTCTCCGGCGGGTCACTGGAGACCCTCTTCAGCGAGGAGCTGGGCGCCGTGCTGCAGGTCCGCGTAGGGGACCGCCAGGCGGTGCTCGGCGCCTTTGAGGGCGCCGGGCTCGGCGGCCACGTGCACCGCATCGGAGCGCCCGCGACCCACGGGCGGGTGGTCGTGCGCCAGGGCCGCGAAATCCTGCTCGACCTCTCGCGGGTCGAGCTGCACCGGACCTGGTCGGAGACGACGTTCCGGATGCAGGCCCTGCGCGACCACCCGGACTGCGCCCGCGAGGAATACGACCGCCTGCTCGACGGGGAAGACCCGGGGCTCTCGGTCACGCTCACCTTCGACCCCGCCGCGCCCCCGGCCCCCCACCTCGCCGGCGCCCGCCCGCGGGTGGCCGTCCTGCGCGAGCAGGGGGTGAACGGCCACGTGGAGATGGCAGCGGCCTTCGACCGGGCCGGCTTCGAGGCAGTGGACGTGCACATGAGCGACGTCCTCTCCGGGCGCTCAAGGCTGGAGGGCTTCCGCGGCCTAGTGGCCTGCGGCGGCTTCTCCTACGGCGACGTCCTGGGGGCCGGAGGTGGCTGGGCCCGCTCGGTCCTCTTCAACTCACGGGCCCGGGACGCCTTCGCGGCCTTCTTCGTCCGCCCGGACACCTTCGCCCTGGGGGTCTGCAACGGCTGCCAGACGCTCTCGCTCCTCCACGACCTGATCCCGGGCGCCGAGGCCTGGCCGCGGTTCCTGCGCAACCGCTCGGAGCAGTTCGAGGCGCGCCTGGTGATGGTAGAGGTCACCGAGAGCCCGTCGCTCTTCTTCGCCGGGATGGCGGGGTCGCGCCTGCCGGTCGTGGTGGCCCACGGCGAGGGGCGGGTCGAGCATCGCGACGCCGCCCACGCGGCGGCCGTCGGCACCGGCGGCCTGCTGGCCCTGCGCTACGTAAACGGGCGCGGCCGGCCGGCAGAGCGCTACCCCGAGAACCCCAACGGCTCCCCGGGCGGCGCCACCGGGTTCACCACCCCGGACGGCCGCTTCACCATCCTGATGCCCCACCCGGAGCGGCTCTTCCGCACGCCCCAGTGGTCCTGGCACCCCGACGGCTGGGGCGAGGACTCACCCTGGATGCGGTTCTTCCGCAACGCCCGCACCTGGGTGGGCTGAGCCGTGACGAGGCAGGGGCCGCACGCTTCCTACTGGAGCGAGCAGGCTCGCGTGGTGATGGACCAGCTGGGGAGCGGCCCGCAGGGACTGCCCGCCACCACGGCAGCGGAACGGCTTCGGCAATACGGAGCCAACTCGCTCGAGGAGCAACCCCAACGAACCTCCGCCAGGCTCCTGCTGCACCAGTTCGAGAGCCCACTGGTGCTGATCCTCGTCTTCGGCGGCGCCGTCTCCATGCTCGCCGGCGACTGGGTCGACGCCGCGATCATCCTGGCCATCGTGATCGGCAGCGCCCTGCTCGGGTTCGTCCAGGAGCACCGGGCATCCTCCGCGATTTCCAAGCTGCGTCGCCGACTGGCCTTGACCGCGCAGGTACGCCGCGACGGCTCGGCCCGAACGACCAGCGCCAGCGCCATCGTGCCGGGCGACGTGATCGAGCTCTGCGCGGGCAACCTGGTTCCCGCAGACGGACTCATCGTCGAGGCGAGGGACTTCCTGGTGACCGAGGCGAGTCTCACCGGCGAATCCTTGCCGGTGGAGAAACGTCCCGGTGTCGTGCCAGCGCAGACACCCCTGGCCGCCCGGACGAACTGCGTATTCCTCGGCACCTCGGTACGCAGTGGCACGGCCACGGTGCTGGTCGTGAAGACCGGCCTGGACACGGCCTTCGGCGCCGTCGCCAGGCAACTGAAGTCGCAGCCACCGGAAACCGAGTTTGCCCGGGGTGTGCGACAGTTCGGGCACCTTCTCGTCCGCGTCATGCTCGTGATGGTGGTCTTCGTCCTGGCCGTCAATCACTGGTTGGACCGGCCCGCCATCGAATCGCTGTTGTACGGGGTTGCCCTGGCCGTGGGGATTTCACCGGAGCTCCTGCCCGCCATCGTGAGCGTGACCCTCTCCCACGGGGCCCGCGCCATGGCCCGGCGCGGGGTGATCATCCGGAGGCTCGAAGCGATCGAGAATCTGGGCAGCATGGATGTCCTCTGCACGGACAAGACCGGCACGCTCACCGAGGGGCGCATCGCCCTGCGGGCCGCGGTCGATCTGGACTTCCGGGACTCGGCCTCGGTTCTCCGCCTCGCGTACCTCAACGCGGCCTTCGAGACGGGCATCGACAACCCCCTCGACGAGGCGCTGACGGCGGCCGGGACGCGGGAAGGGCTCACCACCGAAGGCTGGAAGAAGGTCGATGAGATCCCTTATGACTTCGTGCGCAAGCGCCTCACGATCGTTGCCGCCCCGGCTGAAGACAGCGGCCATCACTGGATGGTCACCAAGGGCGCCTTCGCGCAGGTGCTCGCGGTCTGTTCCTCGCTCGACCGGGAAGGCAGCGACGTCCCCTTGGACCACGCCGCTCGCGAACGGCTGGACGCCTATTTCCGCGAGAGGAGCACGGAGGGGTTTCGGGTACTCGCGCTCGCGACGAAACGTGTCGCGGCAAGGGAAGAGTATGTTCGCAGCGACGAGAAGGAGATGTGCCTGCGGGGCCTTCTCCTCTTCTTCGACCCGCCGAGGCCAGACGCAAGAAAAACGATCGAAGACCTGGCAGGACTGGGCATTCGAATCAAGATCATCACCGGTGACAACCGCTACGTCTCGGCACACGTGGCCAGCAGCATCGGGCTCGACCCGCAGGCGATGATCACCGGTGAAGAGATCGCCAGACTGAAGGACGAGGCACTCTGGTATCGAGTCGGGCGGGCCGACCTTTTCGTGGAGGTCGACCCGCAACAGAAAGAGCGCATCGTCCGGGCGCTGCAGCGAACCGGTTGCGCCGTGGGCTACATGGGCGACGGCATCAACGACGCTCCTGCCCTGCATGCCGCCGATGTCGGCATCTCGGTCGAAGGGGCCGTCGACGTCGCGAGAGACAGCGCGGACGTGATTCTGCTGCGCAGCGACCTCAAGGTGCTCGGCGCAGGCGTGCGAGACGGCCGCCGCACCTTTGCCAACACCCTGAAGTACATCTGCATCACCACCAGCGCGAACTTCGGCAACATGGTGAGCATGGCCCTGGCGACCCCGATCCTGCCCTTCCTGCCCCTGGCCGCCAAGCAGATCCTGCTGAACAATTTCCTGTCCGACCTGCCATCGGTCGCCATTTCGACCGACAACGTCGACGCTGCCAAGGTCGCCCTGCCCCAGCGCTGGCACGTCCGGGACGTGCGGCGGTTCATGCTCGTGTTCGGCCTGCTCAGCACCCTGTTCGATCTGCTGACGTTCGTCGTTCTCTGGAAGGTGTTCCGGGCCGACGAGCCGACCTTCCAGACCGCGTGGTTCGTGGTCTCCCTCATGACCGAGTTGGCCGTCGTGCTGGTACTGCGGACAGAGCAGTCCGCGATACGGAGCAGGCCGAGCGGCCTGCTGCTCTGGACGACGGTCCTCGTCGCAGCCGTTGCGCTTGTCAGTCCGTACCTCGGTCCGCTCTCCGCGAGCTTCGACTTCGTTCCGCTGCCGTGGCAGGTCCTCGCGGTCATGGCCCTGGTCGTCGCGGGCTACCTCGTGGCGACGGAGGCGGCCAAGCGGCGATTCTTCGGCCCGGGCTGAGCCCGCGGGGGCGCGCACGCACGAGCCTCGCCCGTCGATCCTCGAAGGCGTCCAGCGAGCCGCGCGGCGTATCGGCCGCCTGCCAGCGACCTAGCTCACGGGATGCTCGTCGCTCGGCTCGTCCCTCGGCGCGCCCTGGTGGTTCCCCTGCCCGTGGTCGTCGGAGTGGGTGAGCCAGAGCGCCGCGCCGATGAGCGCGATCCCGCCCGCCAGGTAGAGGAGGTCGAGCGGCCGGTCGAAGTGCATGTCGATGACGTGCTCGAAGAACTTCACGATCAGGATCATCAGGATGACCTTCGCGAGCCGCGTCTTCAGGTCGTCCAGGCTTCCGATCAGCAGCACGTTGTTCGAGGTCTCGGACGCCTTGGCCACGTCGAGCTTGCTGATGAAGAGCTCGTACAGCCCGAGGGCGAAGATGAGCAGGACGGCCCCGAGCAGATAACCGTCCACGATCTCCACCACGTGGGCGACCGCCTCGCCGTGCAGGTCGGCGCGGGCGACGGCGTCGAGCCCCGGCTCCCAGTAATGCGCCAGGTGCAGGAACATGTAGACCGCGTCGACGGTGGCCAGGTAGAACATCGCGAACGCGGACAGCAGGCTGGCGACCACCGCGAACAGCACCACGACCCGGCTCTGCCAGAGCATGGCCTCGAAGGTCCGTTCAAGCCACTTCATCATGGGTCCCCTCCCGTTGGCAAAGGGCGATGATGTACCACAGAGTCCCCGGCACTCCCAGCTCTGCGTATGATGGGGGGAACAGGGGGCAAGCTTGAAGCGGCACACACCCAGCGAGGAGGAAGTCCGGCTCTTCCGCGACGCGGTCGGACCGGTCCGGGCCCTGGAGCACGATCGCCACCTCCCGGAGACGGCAGGACCGCCGCCGGTGCCCTCCCAGCGCCGGCGCGACGAGAAGCAGGTGCTGCGTGACCTCCTCTCCGACGGCCTCGACCCGGCGGACCTGGAGACCGGCGAGGAGCTCGTCTACCTGAGGCCGGGCCTGCCCTACTCCCTGCTGCGGCGCCTGCGCCGGGGCCAGTTCAGCGTCGGCCCCCAGCTCGACCTGCACGGTCTCACGGTCGACGAGGCGCGGGCCGCGCTCGGCGCCTTCCTGCACGAGGTCCAGCGGGGCGGCCGGCGCTGCGTGCGCATCGTGCACGGCAAGGGCCTGCGCTCCCGTCAGGGTCAGCCGGTGCTCAAGGTGAAGGTCAACCACTGGCTGCGCCAGCGCGAGGAGGTGCTCGCGTTCTGCTCGGCCCGCCCCGTGGACGGCGGTACCGGGGCGGTCTACGTGCTCCTGAAGGGCTGATCGGGGGCTGCGACCTCGCGCAGGAGGGCGGTGGCGTAGGCCCCGCTGGTGAGCGTGAAGGCGAGCTCCAGGGCGTCGTCCCCGGTCCAGCGCCAGGCGAGGTCGTGGGCCCGGGCGCGTAGCGCGCGGCGGTCCGACTCGAGCCCCGCCTCTTCGAGCCCTCGGCACCAGTCCCCGCAGCCGGCGAGGGCTTCCTCCTCGACCCGCCGGGCCTCCTCACGGGGCTCCGGCTCGCCCCGACCCCAGAGCGGTCCCGTGGGGTGTACCTCCCCCCGCCCAGCGCGCTCCATCAACTCCGGCGTCGGCTCCTCGGCCAGGAAACGGCTGTGGCGGCCGTCCAGCATCAGCACCTCGCCCGCGAGGGGGCGGTCCCAGGTCCCGCCGCCGACCCGGGCAGCGAGGACACGGTTGAAGAGGACCGAGCGGGCGGCCGAGAGGTAGAGCCCGCGCTCGGCGCGGTCCCGGACCCGCAGGCGCCCCCCCAGCATCGCCCGCGCCCGGGCCGGGTTCGACCCGTCCCGGCCGAACCGCTGCTCGCCGAAATAGTTGGGGAAGCCACGGTCACGCAGGACGCCGAGGCGCTCTTCGAGGGCAGCCCGCACGCCCGTGACATCCCGCAGCACCAGGACGAACCGGTTGGCGCGGTGGCTGCCCCGGCGCAGCTTGCGGTCGTGGCGCCGCGCGGCGAGCACCTCGACGGCGCCGGGTGCGAGCTGACCCCAGTCGGGCTCGGGACGGCCCGCCAGGTCGACGGAGAACCACTGGGTGGTCACGGCGTCGCGGTCCTTCAGCCCCGAGTAGCCGACCGCGACCGGGGCCACACCCGCGAGGCGTGCGAGCTGGCCGGCCACCCAGACGGTGTTCGCCCCGCGCTTGCGCAGCTGCAGGAGGACGTGCTGCCCGGTGCCGAGCGGCTCGAAACCCAGGACCTCGTCGACCGCGAAGTCCTCCGGCGCGACCCGCCAGCGTGCCCGGGCGGGCGGCTCCCCGTGGGCCCGGGGCAGGTCCTCCCAGGGGATCGGCGGGCAGTCGTCCGGCCGATCGGCGGTCACGCCGGCGCGGCCGGGGAGGCTTGCCGCTCCACGAGCAGGACGACCGCGTGGGCGGCCATCCCCTCCCCGCGCCCGGTGAACCCCATCCCCTCGGTGGTGGTGGCCTTCACGTTGACCCGCGACGGGTCGACGCCCAGGTCCGCCGCCAGGGTGGCGCGGATGGCCGGCACGTGGGGTGCGAGCTTCGGCGCCTGGGCCACGACCGTGAGGTCGGCGTTGCCCAGCCCGAGCCCCTGTGCCCCCAGCAGGGCGACCACGCGGCGCAGCAGGACCCGGCTGTCGACGCCTGCGTACTCGGCGCTCGAGTCCGGGAAGTGTCGGCCGATGTCGCCGAGGCCCGCCGCCCCGAGCAGGGCGTCGCACAGGGCGTGCACCAGGACGTCGCCGTCGGAGTGGGCAAGGAGGCCCTGGGGGTGAGGCACCGTCACGCCTCCGATCACGAGGGGCCGGACGGCACCGAAACGGTGTGCGTCGAAGCCGTGACCGATTCTCACTGGTGAGCCTCCTGGGCCCTCAGGAACAACTCGGCGAGCGCCAGGTCCCGGGGCGCCGTCACCTTCACGTTGTCGGGACTGCCCTCGACCAGGCGGGGAACGTGACCCGCAAGCTCCACGGCCTGGGCCTCGTCGGTGACCAGGAGCCCCCTGCCGATCGCCGCCTGGAGCGCCCGGCGCAGCAGGCCGAAGCGGAACATCTGGGGAGTCAGGGCGCGCCAGAGCCCGGCGCGGGCGACGGTCTCCCGCACGTTGCCGTCCGGGTCCGCCCGCTTCAGGGTGTCGCGCGCCGGCAGCCCCAGCAGTCCGCCGACCGGGTGCCCGGCAAGCTCGTCCATGAGCCGGTCGATGTCCTCGCGCCGCACGCAGGGGCGCGCGGCGTCGTGGACCAGGACCCAGTCGTCCTCGGCCGCGTCGTCGGCCAGGGCCTCCAGTCCGTTCAGCACCGAATGGCAGCGCTCGGCACCACCGGTCGCCCGGCGCGGCCGCGGCACGGGGCCGAGCTCGACCGCATCCCAGAGCGCGTCGTCCCGCGCGAGCACGACCACGGCCCCGGACACCCGCGGGTGTCCGGCGACGCGCTCGACGGCGTGCGCCAGCAGCGGGCGCCCGGCGAGGGGCAGGTACTGCTTGGGCACCCCTGCGCCCATCCGCTTCCCGCCGCCCGCCGCGGCGATGACCGCCCAGTAGCCCGGGATCGGGACGTTCGTCTCCGAGCGAATCTTCACATCGGCCACGAGACCCTTCGCCTGATCCTCACCACCCCGGGCTCACTCCTCCACCAGGAGGTAGAACGTCTCGTCCTTGCGTGTCATGCCGAGCTCCCGACGGGCCCGCTCCTCGATGGCCTCCAGTCCGCCCTTGAGGTCCCGGACCTCCGCGTCGAGCGCCCGGTTGCGCTCCAGGTATTGCTCGTTCTCCCCCTGCTGCGCCCGGGTGCGGCGATCGAGGTCACGGACCTCCTCGAGGCTGCCGTCGCCGAGCCAGAGCTGCTGCTGGAGACCCACCAGCAGCACGAACAGCACCGACATGACCAGCAGCCAGCGCACCTTGCGCGTTCGCCGCGCTCAGAGCGCTCAGCGCGTCCCGGCGAGCGCCGCCCGCCCCGGGTACCGACAGGCCCCGCCGAGCTCCTCCTCGATGCGGATGAGGCGGTTGTACTTGGCGATCCGGTCGGAGCGCGAGAGCGACCCGGTCTTGATCTGGCCGACACCGGTCGCGACCGCCAGGTCGGCGATGAATGCGTCCTCGGTCTCCCCGGAGCGATGGGACATGACCGCCGTGTAGCCCGCCTTGCGCGCCATCGCGATCGCCTCGAGCGTCTCCGTCAGGGTGCCGATCTGGTTCACTTTGATCAGGATGGAGTTGGCGACCCCTTGCGCGATCCCCTCGGAGAGGATGGCGGTGTTGGTCACGAAGACGTCGTCACCCACGAGCTGGATGCGCTTCCCGAGGCGCGCCGTGAGGGTCTTCCACCCCTCCCAGTCCCCCTCGGCCATGCCGTCCTCGATCGAGACGATGGGGTAGCGGTCCACCCAGGAGGCGAGGAACGCCGCGAACTCCCCGGACGAGAGCGCCTTGCCCTCGGAGGCGAGACGGTAGCGCCCGTCGCCGTAGAACTCCGAGCTCGCCGCGTCGACCGCGAGCGCCACCTCGTCCCCGGCCCGGAACCCCGCCTTGGCGATCGCCTCCAGGATGACCTCCACGGCCGACTCGTTCGACGGCAAGTCGGGGGCGAAACCGCCCTCGTCGCCCACGGCGGTGTTCAGGCCGCGGCCCTTCAGGACCGACTTGAGGGCGTGGAAGATCTCCGCCCCGTAGCGCACCGCCTCCGTCAGGCTGGGCGCGCCGACGGGCATGACCATGAACTCCTGGATGTCCACGCTGTTGTCGGCGTGGGCGCCCCCGTTCAGGATGTTCATCATGGGCACCGGCATCGTGTAGGGCGCGCCGTTGCCGAGCCAAGCGTAGAGCGGCCGGCCCTGCTCGGCCGCCGCCGCGCGCGCCGCCGCCATCGAGACCGCGAGGATCGCGTTGGCGCCGAGGCGCGCCTTGTTGGGCGTGCCGTCGAGCTCGATCATGCGGCGGTCGAGGGCCACCTGCTCGAGCGCGTCCATCCCCAGGACGGCCGAGCGGATCTCGCCGTTGACGTTGCCGACGGCCTTGCGCACGCCCTTGCCGAGATACCGTCCCTTGTCCCCGTCGCGCAGCTCCACCGCCTCCCGGGTGCCGGTCGAGGCCCCGGAGGGCACCGCCACACTGCCCCTGGCGCCGGAAGCCAGCACCACGTCCGCCTCCACCGTGGGGTTGCCCCGCGAGTCGAGGATCTCCCGTGCCCGAACGTCCTGGATTGCCGACATGCCGTTTCGTCTCCTTGTTGCCCTGGGCCTTTGCCTCTGGGTCGATGGGGCCCGCCAACCTACGGACAGGTTCCCGGTGCGGTCTTGCGGGACCGTATGCCGCCCGGACGGCGGCATCCGAGCCTACAGGGACGTATTCACGGCGTGTCCCGCGGGAGCGCACCGGGAACCTGCCACCCGCATGCGATCAGTCGCTCCTGCCCGGGCTGCCAGCCCCCATGAGCTTTGCTTCCGCAAACGGCCGCGACTTGACCACCTCGTCGATCGCCCGCAGCGTCTCCAGCAGTTCCTCCATCCGGTCCAGCGGCCAGAGGTTCGGGCCGTCGGAGAGCGCCCGCTCCGGGTCGAGGTGCGTCTCCATGAAGAGCCCGGCGACACCCGCGGCCACCGCGGCCCGCGCCAGCACGGGCACGAACTCCCGCTGGCCGCCGGAGCGGGTGCCCTGCCCCCCGGGCAACTGCACCGAGTGCGTCGCGTCGTACACCACCGGGCAGCCGGTCGCCCGCATCACCGCGAGCGAGCGCATGTCGGAGACGAGATTGTTGTAGCCGAAGGACACGCCCCGCTCGCAAACGAGGATCCGCTCGTTGCCGGTCGCGCGGGCCTTTTCCACCACCTGCGCCATGTCCCAGGGGGCCAGGAACTGCCCCTTCTTGATGTTGACCGGGAGACCCTGGCGCGCCACGGCCTGGATGAAGTTCGTCTGGCGGCAGAGGAAGGCCGGGGTCTGCAGGACGTCGGCGACGGCCGCCACCTCGTCGAGCGGCGTGTCTTCGTGCACGTCCGTGAGGACCGGCACGCCGACCTCGCGGCGCACCCGCTCGAGCACGCGCAGCCCCTCCTCCCGGCCCGGCCCACGATAGCTCGCACCCGAGGAGCGGTTGGCCTTGTCGAAGGAGGACTTGTAGATGAACGGCACACCGAGCCGGCCAGTGATCTCCTTGAGGCGCGCGGCCGACTCCAGCGCGAGGGACTCGGATTCGATGACGCAGGGGCCGGCGATCAGGAAGAGCGGGCGATCGAGACCGGCCTCGAAGCCGCAGAGACGCATCAGAGTTTGCCCTCGGCCCGCTCCCGGGCGGCGGTGACGAAGCCCGTGAACAGCGGGTGACCGTCGCGCGGCGTCGAGTGGAACTCGGGGTGGAACTGGCAGGCGATGAACCAGGGGTGGTCGGCCAGCTCGATCATCTCCACCAGATTGCCGTCGATGGACCGTCCGGCCACCACGAGACCCGCGTCCTGCAGGACGTTCAGGAAACGGTTGTTGAACTCGTACCGGTGCCGGTGGCGCTCGGCGATCACGGCCTCACCGTAGATTTGACGCGCGTGGGTGCCGGGCAGGAGCCGGCACTTCTGGGCCCCGAGGCGCATGGTGCCGCCGAGGTCCGCCCCCACGCTGCGCTGCTGCACGCGGCCGTCCTGGTCGAGCCACTCCGAGATCATGGCGATCACGGGGTACGGGGTGCTCGGGTCGAACTCGGTGCTGTGCGCCCCTTTGAGCCCCGCCACGTCGCGCGCGAACTCGATCGTCGCGACCTGCATGCCGAGACAGATCCCCAGATAGGGCACCTTGCGCTCCCGGGCGAAGCGCGCGGCGATGATCTTGCCCTCGATCCCGCGGCTCCCGAAGCCCCCGGGGATCAGCACCGCGTCCTTGCCCTCGAGGAGCCCCGTACCGTTGCGCTCCACCTCCTCGGAGTCGATGTACTCGATGCGCACGCGCGTACGGGTGCGGATCCCCGCGTGCACGAGGGCCTCGGAGAGGGACTTGTAGGACTCGGTCAGGTCGACGTACTTGCCCACCATCGCGATGGTGCACTCGCCGGTCGGGTGCTCGAGCCCGTCGACGACGCGGTCCCACTCGGAGAGGTCGATGGTCGGGGCGTCCAGGCGCAGCTTCTCCACCACGATCTGGTCGAGGCCCTGCTCGTGGAACCCGCGCGGGATCTTGTAGATCGAGTCGGAGTCCACCGCCGAGATGACCGCACGCTCCTCGACGTTCGTGAAGAGCGCGATCTTGCGCCGATGGCCCTCCGGCAGGGGACGATCCGCACGGCACAACAGCACGTCGGGCTGGATGCCGATGGAGCGCAGTTCCTTCACCGAATGCTGCGTCGGCTTGGTCTTGATCTCGCCGGCCGAGGGGATGTAGGGGACGAGCGTCAGGTGGATGAAGAGCGCTCGGTCGCGCCCGAGCTCGATCCCCAACTGCCGGATCGCCTCGAGGAACGGGAGCGACTCGATGTCGCCGACGGTGCCCCCGATCTCCACCAGCACCACGTCGACGCCGGCACCGACCTTCTCGATGCAGCGCTTGATCTCGTCGGTGATGTGGGGGATCACCTGGACCGTGCCACCCAGGTAGTCGCCGCGCCGCTCCTTGCGGATGACGCTCTCGTAGATCTGGCCGGTGGTGTAGTTGTTGTCCCGCCCCATGGTGGAGCGCACGAAGCGCTCGTAGTGCCCCAGGTCCAGGTCGGTCTCGGCACCGTCCTCGGTGACGTAGACCTCGCCGTGCTGGAACGGGCTCATGGTGCCCGGATCGACGTTGATGTAGGGGTCGAGCTTGAGCAGGGTGACCTTCAGGCCCCGGGCCTCGAGCAGCGCCCCGAGAGAGGACGCCGCGATGCCTTTGCCCAGCGAGGACACGACCCCGCCCGTAACGAAAATGAAGCGCGTCATGCGGCGACTCGAAGATTTGGGGATGAGGCGCGACGCCGGCAGTGCCGGGACTCGGCGGCCCGGAGGGCCGCAAGCCAACCGCCGCGGGACGGGAGGTCACGTTACCAGAGTGACCCCGCGGACGGAATAGCGCACGCTCGTCCGCTCCCGCTCCCGCTCCTTCGCTCGATCATCCGACCGCGTCGACTCGCCCGCTGCCGGCGTAGCCCGTCAGCTCCACGTACCCGCGCCCCTCGACCGGGTGGGCCGCGCGGCGGCCCGTTACCACCACCGCCCCCTCCCAGTACCGCACGGAGAGGTGCAGCTCCTGGTCGGGGATCAGGGGCCGGACCTCCAGGTCCAGGCCCTCGGAGGGCACCCGCAGGCGCCAGCGCGCGGGGTACCGGGTCCCGTCCCGGGGACTGCGCCACTCGCCGAGCACGTCGAAGGCGACCTCGCCGGCCGGCAGCGTGCGCGCCGTCCCCTCCGGGGCCACCAGGGTGCCGCTGCTGTGGGGGTCGAGGGTGCCGTCCGCGCGGCGCAGCCGGTAGACCATGAGGTCGTGACCGTCGTCGAGCTGGAGCGCGAACCAGTCCCAGCCGACCTGGCCCGGTCCGAGGGCGCTGGTTCCCCACTCCCGGTCCATCCAGACGAGCCCCGTCACCGGCACCGGCGGTCCGCCCGCCCGGAGCGAGCCCTGCGCCTCCATCCGGGTGCAGGAGTAGTAGTAGGAGGCGTTGCCGGCCTCGCCGCTCTTCTGGCTGAGGCCGGCCTCACCCTGGAGGACCGGCGGCTTCGCCGAGCGCAACGAGAGGTCCACCCCCACGTCCCCCGCGAACGCGGAGATGCCGAAGTCGCGGTCACCGCGCCCCTCGAACACCCAGTCCTCGAGCCAGACCCGGGGCGGGTCCCCGCGTGCCCCCGCGATCCCGAGCGCCTCCCGGGAGAACCGCTCGAAGGCCCGGAATCGCCCCGCCCCCGGGTCCGTCACCGCCAGGTGGCCCATGTACACCTGGGCCGCCGTCCAGGCCGAGGCCCGCGCCGGCGGGTCCGCCACGAGCGCGAAGCGGAACAGCGTGAACTGAAACCCGAAGGGCCGGCCGTCGGGTCCGCGCAGGTTGCCCGTGAGGTACCACCACTCGCTGCGGTACTCCGGGTGCGGCCCGTGGTCGGCGGGGAAGCGGAACAACCGCGGACCGTCGGCCCGGGCGAAGCCGGCGGCCTCGCCGGCGAGCACGTCGCGCACGTGGAGGGACTCGCGGAGCGCGGGCAGCGGGGAGGCGCTGCGCCGCGCCCGGCCGTAGAGCGCACCGACGCCGGCGAGGCCGCCCGCGAGGCCGAGCAGGAGCGCGCGACGGGCGCGATTCACCGCCGCCACCGGCCTCCGCCCGTGCCTGGCGGCCGGGTCGGCGCACGCCCGGCGACGGCGCCCCGAAGGGATCTGGCGACGCCCGGGAACACGCCGCAATCGACTGCGTTGGGCATGGCCGCTCCGGTCGTGAGATCAGTCGGGCAGGGTATACTGCGCGCCTCGCCCCCCGGCGCAGTGTGAGGCGATTATGGCATACCGCGGAGACCCCGGATTCACCCACGGAGCGCCGTCTCTCCTCGGGGTGCTCGTCGCCAATCTCGGCACACCGGATGCGCCGACGCCGCCTGCCGTGCGCCGCTACCTCGCCGAATTCCTCGCGGACCCCCGGGTCGTGGAGCTCCCGCGCTGGCAGTGGCTGCCCATCCTGCACGGCATCATCCTGCGGGTGCGTCCGCGTCACGCCGCCGAGGCCTACCGGAAGGTCTGGACCGAGGAGGGCTCGCCGCTCCTCGCCATCGCCCGGCGCCAGACCGCCGCGCTCCAGGCCGCCCTCTCCTCCCGGCTCCCGGGCCCGGTGAAGGTGGTCCTGGGGATGCGCTACGGGACTCCGTCCATTGCCGGTGCGCTGGAGGAGCTGCGCGCGGCAGGCGCGCGCCGTCTCCTCGTGCTCCCCCTCTACCCCCAGTACTCCGCCACGACCACCGCATCGACCTTCGACGCGGTGGCGGGATATCTGGCGACGTGGCGTTGGGTTCCGGAGCTGCGGTTCCTCAGCCAGTACCACGACGACCCGGGCTACGTGGGGGCGCTCGCTGCGAGCCTGCGCGAGGCGTGGGCGAGCCAGGGGGAGCCCGACCGGCAGCTCTTCTCGTTCCACGGGCTGCCCCGCCGCTATTTGGAGGCCGGGGACCCCTACCACTGTGCGTGCCAGAAGACCGCGCGCCTGGTCGCCGAGGCACTCGGACTGCCGAGGGAGCGCTGGGCCCTCTCCTTCCAGTCCCGGGTCGGGCGCGAGGAGTGGCTGCGGCCCTACACCGACGAGCTCCTGAAGCAATGGGGCGCGGAGGGCGTCCGGCGGGTGCACGTCGCCTGCCCGGGGTTCTCGGCCGACTGCCTCGAGACGCTCGAGGAGATCGACCAGCAGAATCGCGGCTTCTTCCTCGAGGCCGGGGGAGGGTCCTTCCACTACGTGCCGGCGCTCAACGACCGGCCCGACCACATCGCCGCGCTCGCGGACCTCGTGACCCGTCAGGCCCAGGGCTGGCCGGAGGCCGACGCAGGCCGGGACCCCGCGGCCGTCGCGGCGGACCTGGCCGCCAGCCGGGCCCGGGCGCTGGCAATGGGTGCCACGCGTTGACCCGGCCGCGCCCCTTCGCGAACGCCGTTCGGGTCACGGCGGTGGCGGCGCTGCTGGCGGCCGGCGGCGCGCTGGCCGCGCCTCCCGGCCAGGGCTCGCTCTGCCGGCCCCCGGGGGCCGGGGTCCCCGTCCCGGCCGCCCCCCCCGCCCCGGAGTCGGCGACGGGGATCGTCGCCGATGAGGCCGAGCTCCGGAGGATTGGCCCCTCCGACATCCTCGGGCGGGTGGTCCTCAAGCGCAGCGACCAGACGGTGGCCGCGGATACGGTCACGTATTACCGGGAGGCCGACCGGGTCGAGGCGCTGGACGGCGTGCGCTTCTGGAGCGGCGAGATGTACGCCCAGGCCGCCCAGGGCCAAATGGATCTGGGCTCGGAGGACGCCTGGTTCGAGGACGTGCACTATCGGTTCCTCACCACCGCAGGTCACGGCGACGCGCGCTCGGCCTCGGTGACCGGCTCCGGGCTCGCGGTGATCGACGCGGGCAGCTACACGACCTGCGACCCGGGCTCGGAGGACTGGGTGATCCGGGCCCGCGAGATCACGCTGGACCGCCCGGAGGACCTGGGCGTCGCGCGCGACGCGACGCTCCGCTTCAAGGGCTTGCCGGTCCTCTACACGCCGTACCTCGACTTTCCCCTGAGCGGCCGGCGCAAGAGCGGGTTCCTGCCGCCGCTGGTGGGCAGCTCCAACAAGCGCGGCTTCGAGCTCGTGGTGCCCTACTACTGGAACATCGCCCCGGAGCGCGACGCGACGCTGCGGGTCGGTGAGCTGACGGAGCGCGGACCGCTGCTCGGGGGCGAGTACCGTTACCTGATGCCGACCGGCCGGGGGAGCCTCCAGTTCGAGGTGATCCCCCACGACCAGGAGGACGGGGGCACCCGGGGCGCGGGGCAGCTTCAGCACAAGCAGACCTTCGCGGGTTCCTGGTGGACCACGGTGGACGCCGCCGTCGTGTCCGACGACCGTTACGTGGAGGACCTCGGCACCAGTCTCAAGGAGACCGCGGACCAGTTCCTCGAGCAGCGCCTGGACGTGGGGACGTCCGGGAGCGGGTGGAGTGCCCTCGGCCGTCTCCAGCACTACACCACCGTGGACCCCGACCTGGCGCGCGCGAGCCGGCCCTACGCCCGGCTGCCCCAGCTGCTCCTGAACCTCGGAACCCCGGAGCGCTTCGAGGGCCTCGCCGCCGGCATGCAGACGGAGCTCGTGCGCTTCGCCCAGCCGGACCGCGTGGAGGGGATCCGGGCCGACCTCTACCCCACGCTGAGCTACCCCGTGCGCACCCTCTCCACGTTCCTGGTGCCAAAGGTCGGGGCCCGCTACACGAGCTACGAGCTCAGCGACGACGCCCCCGGCACGGCCGCCGACCCCCGGCCCGCGGGGAGCTCCGGCTCCCCGGACCGTTTCGTGCCGACGCTGAGCGTCGACGCGGGGGCGTTCTTCGACCGTGAGACCTCCTTCGGGGGACGCGCGCTGGTGCAGACCCTGGAGCCGCGCGTCTACTACGTCTACGTCCCCTATCGGGACCAGGACGACCTCCCCGTCTTCGACACGGCCAATTACACGTTCAGCTTCTACCAGCTGTTCCGGGAGAACCGCTTCAGCGGCGCGGACCGCATGGGGGACGCCAACCAGGTCGCGCTGGCGCTGACCAGCCGGCTCGCCGACGAGGACTCGGGCGCCGAGCTCGCGCGGGTGAGCGTCGGCCAGGTGCAGTACTTCCGGGACCGCAAAGTGCAGCTGCCCTATGTGGAGGCCGAGGACAGCCACCGCTCCGACTACGTGGGCGAGCTCGCCACGTACCTCGGGGCCAGCTGGCAGGTGCGCGGCACTGTGCTGTGGAACCCCGAAGACGAGCGCACCGACCGCTCCTCGGTGGTGGCCCGCTACCGCCCCGCGCCGGGGCAGGTGTTCAACGTGGGCTATCAGTACCTGAGGGACTACGTGGACCAGACGGACGTGTCGCTGCGCTGGCAGCTCAGCCCGCAATGGAGCGTCGTGGGCCGCTGGAATTACGAGCTCCCCACCACCCAGACCATCGACACCTTTGCGGGCTTCGAGTACGAGAGCTGTTGCTGGGGCATGCGCGCGGTCGCCCGCCGCTTCCTGACCGATGACGACACCTACTCCAACGGCCTGTTCCTGCAGCTCGTCCTGAAGGGGCTGGGTGGTTTCGGGGAGGGCACGACCGATCTGCTCCGGGAGCACATCCCCGGCTACGAGGATTATTTCTGAGGACACCCTATGAAACGCCCCGCCGCCCTTCTGCTCCTCGCCCTGTTGCCCGCGCTGGCGCTCGCCGAGCCCCCCACCGCCGGCAACGCCCCGGCCGCCGCGTCCCCCGCAGGGACTCCGCTGAACCGGGTGGTCGCAGTCGTCAACAACGACGTCATCCTCCAGAGCGAGTTGAGCCAGCGCCTGAAGACCGCGGAGGCCCAGCTGCGCCGCCAGTCGGCTCCCCTGCCACCGCCGAACGCCCTGCGCCGCCAGGTGCTCGAGCGCCTGATCGTCGACCGCCTGCAGCTGCAGATCGCGGAGAAGAGCGGGATCCGGCTCGACGACGAAGGGCTGAACGGGGCGATGCGCAAGATCGCCGAGCAGAACAAGCTGACCCTGGCGCAGTTCAAGCAGACGCTCGAGAAGGACGGGTACGACTTCAATGCCTTCCGGGAGCAGCTTCGCGACGAGCTCACCATCTCGGAGGTCCGCCGCCGGCAGGTCGAGAACCGGATCCAGGTCACCGAGCGGGAGATCGACAACGTCCTGGTGACCGCGGCCAGCCAGGCCAACGCCGACGACGAGTACCGTGTCGCCCAGATCCGCGTGCCGGTGCGGGAGGGCGCGTCCCCCGGTGACGTCGCCTCCGCGCGCGAGCGGGCCCAGGGGCTGGTCGACGAACTGGGCAAGGGTGCCGACTTCGCCCAGCTGGCCGCGGGCCGTTCGGAGGACGGGCGCGCCCTGCAGGGTGGAGAGGTGAGTTGGCGCCGCCTGAGTCAGCTCCCCGCCGCCATCGCCGACGCGGTGGTGCGGATGAAGCCGGGCCAGGTGAGCGAGCCGGTTCGGGACGCGAGCGGTTTCCAGGTCGTCAAGCTCCTCGAGGTGCGCCGGGCGCAGCGCGCTGTGGTGTCCCAGCCGCGGGTCCGCCACATCCTCGTCCGTATCGACGCGGCCCACCCCGAGGATGCGACCCGGGCCCGCCTGCAACAGCTGCGAACCCGTATCCAGGGCGGGGAGGACTTCGCCGAGCTTGCCCGCGCCCACTCGATGGACCCCGGCTCCGCCTCCCGCGGTGGCGACCTGGGGTGGCTGAACCCGGGGGACGTGGTCCCGGAGTTCGAGCAGGTCGTCTCCTCCCTGCAGCCCGGGGAGGTGAGCGAGCCGTTCCGTACCCAGTTCGGGCTGCACATCGCCCAGGTGACGGACCGCCGCCAGCACGACAGCACCGACGAGCTCCGGCGCGCCCGCGCGCGCGAGTTCGTGCGCCAGCGCAAGATCGAGGAGGAGACCCAGGCCTGGATCCGCCGCCTTCGCGACGAGGCCTACGTCGACGTGCGCCCCGAGGAGTGAGCCGCCCGGACCTGCCGCCCGCCGGGCGGCCTCGCGGCGTCGGGGCCTCCCCTCCCCGCGCGCCCGGAACGGGTGACGGCCGGTGACCCAGCGCCCGCGCAAGCGTTTCGGCCAGCACTTCCTGCACGACCCTGCGGTGGTCGCCCGGATCCTCGCCGCCGTGGACCCCCGGCCCGGACAGGCGCTGGTGGAGATCGGGCCCGGCCGCGGGGCCCTCACGGGCCCCCTGCTGCGGCGCTGCGAACGGCTGGACGTCGTGGAGATCGACCGGGACCTGGTCCGCGAGCTCGCCGGAAGCCCCGAGGCCCAGGCGGGCACCCTGGTGGTCCACGCGGGGGACGCCCTGGGCTTCGACTTCACCCGCCTCGCCCGCGAGCGGGGCCAGCCCCTGCGGGTGGTGGGAAACCTGCCCTACAACATCTCCACCCCGTTGCTCTTCCACCTGCTCGAGGCCGCCCCGGCCATCCGGGACGTGCACGCGATGCTCCAGCGGGAGGTGGTGCAGCGCCTGGCGGCCGGCCCGGGCGACGAAGCCTATGGCCGGTTGGGGGTGATGGTGCAGTTCCGCTGCCGGGTGGAGCGCCTCTTCGACGTAGGGCCGGGGGCCTTCTCCCCGGCGCCCAGCGTCGAGTCGGCGGTCGTCAGGCTCGTCCCGCTGCCGCGGCCGCGCGCCCCCGTGCGCGACGAGCGCCTGTTCGCGGAGGTCGTGCGCAGGGCCTTCTCGGCCCGCCGCAAGACCCTGCGCAACGCCCTCGCCGGCCTGCTCGGACCCGAGGGCTTCCGCCTCGCGGGGGTCAACCCGGCCACCCGTGCCGAGCAGGTCGCGGTGGAGGAGTTCGCGCGTCTCGCCGACGCCGCCGCTGACCCGGGCGCGGGCCCAGGCGCGGGCGCTCCGGACGGCGCCTAGCGGATTTCCCGGGCCGACAGACCGGGCGTCACCCCGGGCGTCCCCGCAGCCCCGCGATCACGGGCCGGGTCTCGGGCCGCACCCCCCGCCAGACGAAGAACGACTCCGCCGCCTGCTCCACCAGCATGCCCAGGCCGTCTCGGGCGTCCGCGGCGCCCTGGGCGAGCGACCAGCGCACGAAAGGGGTGGGACCGTCGCCGTACATCATGTCGTAGCCCCAGCCGCCGGGCGCGAAGAGCCCATCCGGCAGCGGGGGCACCTCGTCCTGCAGGCTGGCCGAGGTCGCGTTCACCACCAGGTCGAACCGCCGGCCCGCGAGGGCCGTGAAGGCGCAGGCGGACACCGGCCCCAGATCCCGGAAATCCGCGGCGAGGGCCTCGGCGCGCGCGGGGGTGCGATTGGCGACCACGAGCGTGTCCGGGCCCTGCGCAAGCAGGGGGGCGAGGACCCCGCGGGCCGCGCCGCCGGCCCCCACGAGCAACAGACGCCGGCCCCCCAGCGCCAGACCCAGGTTGGCGGTGAGGTCGCGCACCAGGCCCGCACCGTCGGTGTTGTCGGCCCAGACCCGGCCGTCTTCCCGGAACCCGAGGGTGTTCGCCGCGCCCGCCCGCTCGGCCCGGGGGCTGCGCTCGGCGGCAAGCGCCCACGCCTCTTCCTTGAACGGCAGGGTGACGTTGAGGCCCCGGCCCCCCGCGGCGCGAAACTCGGCGACGGCAGCCGGGAAGTGCCCCGGGGCGACCGCGATCGCCCGGTACTCCAAGTCCTGCCCGGTCTGCCGCGCGAAGGCGGCGTGGATGCGAGGGGACTTGCTGTGGGCGATGGGGTGCCCCATCACCGCGTAGAGGTCGGTCACAACCCCCCGACCCGTTGCTGGGCAGCACGGGCCTGGTGCAGGGCCATCAGGCCTCCCCTGAGGACATAGGCGTCGAAACCGCGCTCGGTGAGCAGGAACGCCGCGGCGGAGCTGCGCCGACCGGTGTCGCAGTAGACGATGTAGCGCTTCGTCGGGTCCAGCGTTTCCGCCTTCAGGCGCAGCATGTAGATGGGGAGGTTGGCACTCCCGCGGATGCTACCGTTCTTGAACTCGCTCTCCAGGCGGACATCGAGCAGGACGGCCCCGTCGCGCAACATCTCCCGGGCGCCGTCGAAGTCGACCTCCTTCTGCATCGGGGCCTTCAGCAGCTCGTCGAAGTCCGCCTTCGACAGGCGCATCAGGACGCCGTCCGTCAGCATCGTGACGGTCGCGTTGCGCCGGCCCTCGGAGAGGAGCGCCTCCTCCCCGAACGCGTCGCCGCCGCCGATCTCGGCCAGGGCGATCTCCTGGCCACTGCTGGCGCTGCGGGTCACGCGGCAGCGCCCGCGGTTGATGATGTAGTAATAATCGCCCTCGTCGCCCTGGCGGACGACGACGTCGCCGGCGCGGAAGGCGACCTCCGTGAGGCGCATGAACATCTGCTGGATGTTCGCGGGGGGGATGCGCATGAAGACCTTCGACTGCAGGATGCGGGTCATCCAGTCCCCGGTCTCACCCTCGGCGTAATCCCCGGTGCTGATCTCGTTGACCTCGATCCCGGAGAGCTGGTCCCAGGTGACGTAGATGTCCAGGAGGTCGGCGTCGAAGCGGGCGATCCGAACGTCGGAGCGCGCCCTGGCGGTGTGCTGGCGCGGTTGCAGATTGGCGAGCGGGTAGCGGGCGACCTCGGTGCCGGCCCGCACCGTCTGCTCCACCCCACGCTCCCCGAGCAGCTCCACCTCGCCCGAGAGCACGTACAGGGTGCGGCGGTCGAGCTCGCCGGCACGGAAGATCGTGCGCCCGGCCGGCACGGTTTCGACGACCATCTGGCGCACCAGCGCCTGGAAGCTCTCGTGGCTGAGCGAGCCCGGCGGAACGAGGTTCTTCAGCAGCTGACGGTCGACCAGCTCGGACATGCCCCTGCTCAGGTGGTGAAGAGGACGGGCGAGAGATACGGCGCCCTTCCCCGGAGTGTATGCGCGCGTCAGGTCCGATCATACCTCAACGCGGGAGAAAGCCCGCGGGAACGGCCCCGAGCGCGGGCGGATCCGCTAGGATCCGGGACGCGGCGCACGGGGGCGGCCCGGCGCCCGACGCGAGGGAGGGCTTTCCGTGAACGCCACCGAGCTCGTGGCCCTGTCGATGGGTGCCGCCTGGGCGAGCGGCCTGAATCTCTACGCGGCGGTGTTCGTCCTGGGGCTCCTCGGGGCCACGGGCAACGTGCAGCTGCCGGCCGAGCTCCAGGCGCTCACCAACCCCCTGGTGCTGACGGCTGCGGGCTTCATGTACGTCGTCGAGTTCTTCGCCGACAAGACACCCGGCGTGGACACGGCCTGGGACGCGCTCAGCACCTTCGTGCGGATCCCCGCCGGCGCGGTCCTCGCCGCCGCCGCGGTGGGCGAGGTCGGCCCCGCCGCCCAGTTTGCCGCGGGCCTGGTGGGGGGCGGGCTCAGCGCGGCGACCCACGCCACCAAGGCGGGCACCCGCGTCGTGATCAACACCTCCCCGGAGCCCGTCTCGAACTGGGCGGCCTCGGTCACCGAGGACGCGGCGGTCGTCGGCGGCCTGTGGACGGCGCTCCACCACCCCTGGCTCTTCCTCGCGCTGCTGGGGGTCTTCGTCCTGGTCGTGGCCTGGGCGCTGCCGCGCCTGTGGCGCGCCATCGGGTCGGTCGTGGGCCGGCTACGCCGTCTCTTCGGGCGGGACGACCGGGGGCAGCCCGGAGCCGGCGGGGAGGAACAGCGCGCAGAGGTCGTTCAGGAACCGGAGTCCGGCCTCGGTCGCCCGCAGCCGGCCGGGCTCGGCGGTCATGAGGCCCCGCGCCCGGGCCTCGGCGAGGGCGCCGGCGGCGGTCGAAAGGGACAGCCCGGTACGCTCCGCGAATAGGGCCTCCGGTACGCCCTCCGCCAGGCGCAGCACGTTCAGGAAGAACTCGAGCACGAGGTCTCCCACCGCGAGCTCCCGGACCTCGGCCCAGCGCCCCCCGGGACCGGCGCGCAGGTAGTCACCCGGGTGGGCGGGCCGCGCCCGCCGCAGGACCCGTCCCCCGGCGACCCGGGTGAGTTTTCCGTGGGCGCCGGGGCCGAGCGCCAGGTAGTCGCCGAAGGTCCAGTAATTGAGGTTGTGCCGGCACTGCCGGCCGGGGCGCGCGAAGGCGGAGACCTCGTAGCGCGCGAGCCCTCCGTCGGCGAGGCGCGCCCGGCAGGCCGATTCCATGTCCGCCACCACCTCCTCGTCGGGCAAGGGGGGCGGGTCCCGGTGGAACGCCGTCCCCGCCTCGAGGGTGAGCTGGTAGTGGGAGAGGTGCTCGGGCTCGAGCGCGAGCGCCGCCTCCACGTCCGCGAGCGCCCCCGCGGCCGTCTGTCCCGGGAGTCCGTACATCAGGTCGAGCCCCACGTTCCCGAAGCCCGCCGACCGGGCCGCCTCGACCGCGGCCGCGGCCTCGCGCGCCGAGTGGATCCGGCCGATGCGCCGGAGCAGGCGGTCGTCGAAGCTCTGCGCCCCGAGCGAAAGCCGGTCGACACCCGCCGCCCGGAGCTCCCGCAACCGCCCGGCGTCGACCGTCCCGGGGTTGGCCTCGAGGGTCACCTCCGCGCCGGGCGCGAGCCCCGGGCCGCGGCCTGCAGCCTCCAGGACGCGGGCCACCGTCTCCGGCGCGAGGAGGCTCGGTGTGCCGCCCCCGAAGAAGACGCTCACCAGCGCCCGGCCCGCCGCGTCCCCGGACTCCTCGGCGAGGTCCTCGAGCAGCGCCCGCAGGAACTGCGCCTCGGGCAGCCCCTCCGGCCCCAGGGGGTGGGAGTTGAAGTCACAGTACGGGCACTTGCGCACGCACCAGGGCACGTGCACGTAGAGCGAGAGCGGAGGGGGTGCCCCGCGCAGGCCCGCCTCCCCGCTCATTCCCCGCCGTGCGCGGACATGACGCGGACGTCACCCGAGACGCGCGTGAAAGGCCTCCACCAGCGCCCTCAGGGCCTGGCCCCGGTGGCTGAGGGCGTTCTTCACCTCGGCGGGCAACTCGGCCGCGGTGCACCCGTGGGTCGGTACGAAGAACACCGGGTCGTACCCGAAGCCGTTCGCGCCCCTCGGCGCAGTGGTGATCCGGCCCTCCCAGGTACCCTGGCAGACGATCGGCGTCGGGTCCTCGGCACGGCGCAGGAAGGCGATGGCGCACTGGAAGCGGGCGGTGCGCCCGGGCTCGGGCACCTCCGCCAGGGCCTCCAGGAGCTTCTCCACGTTGGCCGCGTCCCCCGCCCCCGGACCGGCGTAGCGCGCCGAGCGCACCCCGGGGGCCCCGTTCAGGGCGTCCACCTCGAGACCCGAGTCGTCGGCGATGGCCGGCAGGCCGGCGTGCAGGGAGGCGTTGCGGGCCTTCAGGATGGCGTTCTCGACGAAAGTGAGGCCCGTCTCCTCGGCCTCCGGAACGGCGAGGGCCGACTGGGGGACGACCTGGGCGTGGAAGCCCGCCAGGAGGACGTTGAGCTCCCTCACCTTGCCGGCGTTGCCGCTCGCCAGGACCCACCGCACCTCGGGGGCGGCGATGCTCACCCCTCCTCCAGCGCGGCCCGCTGCAGGGCCATGATGGACTGCGTGCCCCGGCGGGCGAGCTCGAGCAGGGCCATGAGCTCGTCCATGCGGAAGGCGTGGCCTTCGGCGGTGCCCTGGATCTCCACGAAGGCCCCGGCGTCGTTCATCACCACGTTCATGTCGGTCTCGGCCCCCGAGTCCTCGGCATAGTCCAGGTCCAGGATGGGCTCCCCGCCAGAGATCCCCACCGAGACCGCCGCCACCTGGCCGTGGATGGGGCTCTGGGGGATCCGACCCCGCCTCAGCAGGCCGTTCACCGCGTCCACCAGCGCGACGTAGCCACCGCAGACCGATGCCGTGCGGGTGCCGCCGTCGGCCTGGATCACGTCGCAGTCGAGGATGACCCGCCGCTCACCGAGGGCCTGCAGGTCCACCACCGCGCGCAGGCTGCGGCCGATCAGGCGCTGGATCTCCAGCGTCCTCCCGCCCTGGCGGCCGGTGGCCGCCTCCCGGCTGGTGCGCTCGCCGGTCGCCCGGGGCAGCATGCCGTACTCCGCCGTCACCCAGCCCCGGCCGCTGCCCTTCAGCCAGCGGGGCACGGACTCCTCCACCGTGGCGGTGCAGACGACTCGGGTCTCCCCGAACTCCACCAGCACCGACCCCTCGGCGTGACGCGTGTACCGGCGGCGGAACCGGATCGGGCGAAGCTCGTCGGGGGCGCGGCCGCTCGGGCGCATGGGGAGTCCTGTCGGGTCGGGTGGAGAGGCGGCGGATTATAGCGGTTCGCCGGGGTGCCCGCGGCCCGCATGGGTGCCACCGGGCCACGGGCACCCACGCGGGCCGTTTACGGCCTTGCGGCCGCCTTGCTACCCTGCGTCCGGGCCGCCGGGGCCCTTGCCAGCGCCACCACCATGTTACGCAGCATGACCGCCTTCGCCCGCCGGGAGACCCACACCCCCTGGGGCACCGCCGCCTGGGAGCTCCGCTCGGTCAATCACCGCTACCTGGATGTCAGCGTGCGCCTGCCCGAGGACTGGCGCGCCCTGGAGCCCGAGGTGCGCGCCCGCGTCGGTGAGCGGGTCCGCCGGGGCAAGGTGGAGTGCGCCCTGCGCTACCAGGCGGCCGTCGGCAACGTCGCGGGCATGCGCCTGAACCGGCCGCTGGCCGAGCAGCTCGCGCGCTTGAGCCGGGAGGTCGACCAGATCCTCTACAACCCGGCCCCCGTCCACGCCCTCGACGTCCTGCGCTGGCCCGGAGTCCTGGAGACGGACCTGCCGGACGCCGATGCGGTGACCCGCAATCTCCTGGCCCTGCTCGAGGACACCGTGGGCGACCTGGTCGCGACCCGGGAGCGGGAGGGGGCCAAGGTTCGCGAGGCGCTGCAGGCGCGGCTCACCGAGATGGAGCCGCGGGTTCGGACCGCCGCGGAGCGCATGCCGGCCGTCGTCGCCGCCACCCGCGAGCGCCTGCGGGGCCGGTTGGCCGAGCTGCGGGCCGAGGTCGACGGGCAGCGCCTGGAGCAGGAGATCGTGCTCTTCGCGCAACGGGTCGACGTCGCCGAGGAGCTGGACCGCCTCTCGATGCACATCGCCGAGGTCCGGCGCGTCCTGTCCGAGGGCGGCCCCGTCGGGCGCCGGCTGGACTTCCTGATGCAGGAGCTCAACCGCGAGGCGAACACGCTCGGCTCCAAGTCGGCCGACACCGAGACGACCCGCGTCGCGGTCGACCTGAAGGTCCTCATCGAGCAGATGCGCGAGCAGGTCCAGAACGTCGAGTAGCCGCCGATGCCCACGGGGAGCCTCTACGTCGTCGCCGCACCGTCCGGCACGGGCAAGACCACCCTGATCCAGGCCCTGATCAAGGAGACCCCCGGCGTCGTCGCCTCGGTCTCCTGCACCACCCGCCCCCCGCGGGCGAACGAGCGCGACGGGGTCGACTACCGGTTCGTGGACGCCGCCACCTTCGAGGCCATGGCCGCCACGGGGGACTTCCTGGAGCACGCCGAGGTCTTCGGGCACCGCTATGGCACTCCCCGGGGCCCGACCGAGGCGCGGCTCGCCGAGGGCTTCGACGTGGTGCTGGTCATCGACTGGCAGGGATTTCGCCAGGTCCGCCAGGCCATGCCCGACTGCGTCGGGGTGTTCCTGCTGCCGCCCTCGCGCGCGACCCTGGAGCACCGGTTGCGCGGCCGGGGTCAGGACCCCGATTCCGTCATCCGCCGCCGGCTGGCGGAGGCCCGCGCCGAGATCGGGCACTGGCGGGAATTCGACTACGTCCTGGTCAACCGCAAGCTCGTCACCGCCCTCGGCGAGCTGCAGTCCATCCTGGTGGCCCGACGGCTGCGGCGGGAGGTCCAGGGCCAGCGCGAGTCCGCGCTGATCGCCGAGCTTCTGGAAGCCCCGGGCCGTTCCCGCTAGACTGCGGGGAACCCGGCGCACCGCCCCTGGAGTCTGGAAAACGATGGCACGAATCACGGTTCAGGACTGCCTCGCCCACGTACCCAACCGCTTCCAGCTGGTGCTGGTCGCCACCAAGCGGGCACGGCAGATTGCGCTCGGGGCTCGGCCCCTGGTGGACGAGGAGAACGACAAGCCCAGCGTGATCGCCCTGCGGGAGATCGCGGCGGGCGTGGTCGGACCCGAGGTCCTGCACGAGGTGACCGCGGCCGAGCACGCGGCCGAGTCCCTCGTGGCCGAAGAGGAGCTGCCGGAAAGCGCAGCGCCCTAGCACGTGACCAGCGCGCCGCCCCCGCTCCGCCCGGGGGGCGCCGCACAGGCGGAGGAGCGCCACCCACCGCAGACGTACCCCATGTCGCACACCGTGGCCGCACCACCGTCGCAGCCCTACCTGATCAGCGACCTGTGCGACAACCTCGAGGCGTACCTCGAGCCCGAGCAGGTCCGCGAGGCCTACCGCGCGTACCTCCTGTCCGCCGAGGCCCACGAGGGCCAGCATCGGGCCTCCGGCGAGCCCTACGTCTACCACCCCGTCGAGGTCGCCCGCATCCTGGCGGAGATGCGGCTCGACGCCCAGAGCGTCGTCGCCGCGCTGCTCCACGACGTCATCGAGGACACCGTCCTCACCAAGGCCGACGTTTCGCGGGAGTTCGGGCCCGAGGTCGCCGAGCTCGTCGACGGCGTGACGAAGCTCACGCAGATCAACCTCGGGAACCGCGCCGAGGCCCAGGCCGAGAACTACCGCAAGATGCTCCTGGCGATGACCCAGGACATCCGCGTCATCCTCGTGAAGCTCGCGGACCGCCTGCACAACATGCGCACCCTGGGCGCCCTGGGCCCGGAGAAGCGCCGGGCCATCGCCCGCGAGACCCTCGACATCTACGCCCCCATCGCGAGCCGGCTCGGCCTCAATCACCTGCGCCACCAGCTCGAGGACCTCGGCTTCGCCGCGCTGCACCCCTCGCGCTACCGCGTCCTCGCGCAGGAGGTGAAGAAGGCCCGCGGACACCGCAAGGAGGTGGTGCAGAAGATCGAGATGGCCATCAAGCGCCGCCTGCGCCAGGAGGGCCTCCCCGGGGAGGTGATCGGGCGCGAGAAGCACCTCTACAGCCTGTACCGGAAGATGCGGGCCAAGGGGTCGCGGCTCTCCGAGGTGCTCGACGTCTACGCGTTCCGGATCGTCACGGACAGCGTCGACAGCTGCTACCGCGTCCTCGGGGCCGTCCACAACCTCTACAAGCCCGTGCCGGGACGCTTCAAGGACTACATCGCCATCCCCAAGGCGAACGGCTACCAGTCGCTGCACACGGTGCTGTTCGGGCCGTTCGGCATCCCCATCGAGGTGCAGGTCCGCACCCGCGAGATGCACGAGGTCGCCGAGTCGGGGATCGCCGCGCACTGGCTGTACAAGGGCGGCGATGGCGACGGGGGGGCGGCGAGCGCGCACAGGCGGGCGCGCGAGTGGCTGCGCGACCTGCTGGAGCTGCAGCGCGACGCGGGCAACTCGGTCGAATTCATCGAGAACGTCAAGGTCGACCTCTTCCCGGACGAGGTCTACGTGTTCACCCCGAAGGGCGAGATCAAGCGCCTGCCGCGGGGGGCGACGCCGGTGGACTTCGCCTACCAGGTCCACACAGACGTAGGCAACACCTGCGTCGCGGCCAAGGTGGACCGCCGCTACTCGCCCCTCAGCACCCCCCTCGCCAACGGCCAGACGGTGGAGGTGGTGACCGCCCCCTGGGGGCGCCCGAACCCGAACTGGCTGAACTTCGTGGTCACGGGGAAGGCCCGCTCGACCATCCGCAGCGCCCTGAAGGGGCTGCAGCGCGGCGAGGCGGTGGAGCTCGGGCGCCGCCTGTTGAAGAACGCCCTGGCGGAAGAGTCCCTCTCCCCCCAGGACATCCCCGCGCCGTGCATGCAGGCCGCGCTGCACAGCATGGGGCTCGCCACCGAGGACGACCTGCTCGCCGACATCGGGCTCGGCAACCGCATCGCCCAGCTCGTGGCGCGGCGCTTCGCCTTCTGCGGCGAAGAGGACCGGATGCCCACCGAGCCCGAGCCCCAGCACGGGGGCCGTCCCCTGGCCATCAAGGGCACCGAGGGCATGGTGGTCAACTTCGCCCGCTGCTGCCGGCCGATCCCGGGGGACCCGATCCAGGGCTTCGTCACCGCAGGGCGGGGCATCGTCATCCACACCCAGTGGTGCAAGAACGTCGCCGAGCGCCCCACCCGCATGGACAAGATCATCGACCTGGCGTGGGCGCCGGCGGTGCGGGGTGACTTCCCGGTGGACATCCGCGTCGAGGTCGCCGATCAGCGCGGGGTGCTCGCCACGATCGCCGCGGCGATCGCCGACGAGGGCGCCAACATCGAGAACGTGGACATCGCGGACCACGACGGGCTCTACACCGCGATCACCTTCACCATCGACGTCACCCACCGCACGCACCTCGCCCGCATCCTGCGGCGGGTGCGGGGCATCCGCCAGGTGACCCGCATCTTCCGCGTCCGGGGGTGAGGGCACCCCGCCCCCCCGTCCGCGCGCGGGACGCCCGGACCAAGCGGCCCCAGGAGGAGCTCCCTTGTCCATCACCCACGTCCACACCGAGGCGGCCCCCGCGGCCATCGGCACGTACTCCCAGGCTGTCCGCGCGGGGGACACCGTCTACCTCTCCGGCCAGATCCCGCTCGACCCGGCGACCATGCGCCTGGTGCCGGGCGACGCGCACGAGCAGGCCCGGCGGGTCTTCCTCAACCTGAGCGCCGTCGCCGGGGCGGCGGGCGGCAGCCTCTCCGACACGGTCCGGCTCACCGTCTACCTGACCGACCTGGGCCACTTCACCGCCGTCAACGAGGTCATGGCCGAGTACTTCCGCCCGCCCTACCCCGCCCGCGCCGTGGTGGGCGTAGCCGCCCTGCCCCGCGGCGCGCTCCTGGAGGTCGACGCGGTGCTCGTCCTCGGCCGCTAGCCGCGTGGCACCCCGCCCCGACGCCGGGCCGGCCGCCGGCTCCGCCGGGGACCTCGCCGCAGCCCCGGTCACGACCCTGCGCGGGGTGGGCCCCCGCGTCGCCGAGCGCCTCGCCCGCCTCGGTGTACGCTCGGTGCAGGACCTCCTCCTGCACCTGCCCCTGCGCTACGAGGACCGCACCCGGGTCACGCCCATCGGGGCCCTCGGCCCGGGCGAGACCGCCGTCGTGGAGGGCGAGGTGGAACTGGCCTCGGCCCGGCCGGGGCGCCGCGCCTCCCTCGTCTACCTGCTCGGCGACGGCACCGGCCGGCTGACGCTGCGGTTCTTCCACTTCGGCCCCGGGCTCCACGCCCAGCTCGCCCGGGGGACCCGCCTGCGAGCCTACGGCGAGGTCCGGCCCGGTCCGGCGGGGCTCGAGATGGTGCACCCCGAGCACCGGGTGCTCGCCGGCGCCGAGCCCGCCGCCCTCGATGCCGCGCTGACCCCCGTCTACCCCAGCACCGAGGGGCTGACCCAGCCCCTGCTGCGGCGGCTTGCCGCTGCCGCGCTCGAGGCGCTCGAGACAGCGCCCGGCCTCGAGCTGCTGCCGGGGGAGCTTCTGCGGCGCACCGGCCTGCCCCCGATGGCAGAGGCCCTTCGCCTCCTGCACCGGCCCGAGCCCCACGCTCCGGTCGACTCCCTCCTCTGCGGGCAGCACCCGGCCCGGCAGCGGCTCGCCTTCGAGGAGCTGCTCGCCTATCTGCTGAGCCTGCGGGAGCTGCGGGCCCGCTCCGACCGCCTGCCGGCCCCGGCGCTGCGCCCGGGCGGGGAGCTGGCCCGCCGCCTGCGGGACCAGCTGCCGTTTCGCCTCACGGCGGCCCAGGAGCGGGTGGCCGCCGAGGTGGGGCGCGACCTCGCCGAGGGCCACCCCATGCAGCGGATGCTCCAGGGCGACGTGGGCTCGGGGAAGACCGTGGTCGCCGCGCTCGCCGCCGCGCTGGCGGTGGAGGCCGGATTCCAGGTCGCGGTCATGGCGCCCACCGAGCTGCTCGCCGAGCAACACCTGCGCACCCTGCGCGGGTGGTTCGAGCCGCTGGGGGTCGAGGTCGCCTGGCTGTCCGGCCGGCAGGCGGCGAAAGAGCGGGAGGATTGCCTGCGCCGGCTGGCCGCCCACGAGGCCCGGGTGGTCGTGGGCACCCACGCCCTCTTCCAGGGCGAGGTCCGCTTCGCCGGGCTCGGGCTCGTGGTGGTCGACGAGCAGCACCGCTTCGGCGTCCACCAGCGCCTGGCGCTCTGGGAGAAGGGCCTGCGCCTGGGGCGCTACCCCCACCAGCTGATCATGACCGCCACCCCCATCCCGCGCACCCTCGCCATGACCGCCTACGCGGACCTGGACCTCTCGGTGCTGGACGAGCTGCCCCCCGGCCGTCAGCCGATCGAGACCGTGGCGGTGCCCGAGGCGCGCCGCGCCGAGGTGGTCGCCCGCATCCGGCAGGCCTGCGCCGCGGGGCGCCAGGCCTACTGGGTCTGCACGCTCATCGAGGAATCCGAGGTGCTGGAGGCCGAGGCGGCGGAGGCGACCGCCGCCCGCCTGCGGGCGGGCCTGCCGGGGATCGCCGTCGGCCTGGTCCACGGGCGCATGCGCCCGGGGGAGCGGGACGCCGTCATGGCGGCCTTCCAGGCGGGCGACGTCCGGCTGCTGGTGGCCACCACCGTGATCGAGGTCGGGGTGGACGTGCCCCGGGCGAGCCTGATGGTGATCGAGAACGCCGAGCGCCTGGGGCTCGCCCAGCTGCACCAGCTCCGCGGCCGCGTCGGCCGTGGCAGCGAGAGGAGCACCTGCGTGCTGCTCTACCGGGGACCCCTCTCCGAGACCGCCCGCCGGCGCCTCTCGGTCATCCGCCGACACACGGACGGCTTCGCCATCGCCGAGGAGGACCTGCGCCTGCGCGGACCCGGGGAGGTGCTCGGTACCCGGCAGACGGGCCTGCTCCAGTTCCGGGTCGCCGACCCCCTGCGCGACCGGGGACTGCTCGAGCGGGTCACCGCCGCCGCCGGCGACCTCGCCCGCGACCCGGACCGCGTCGCCGCCCTCCTGCGCCGGTGGGGCGGCGATCGGGTAGACTATGGTCACGTTTGACGCGGGCCCCGTCCCTGCCGCGTGCGGTGGGTTTCGTGCCCCACACACCGCGCCTGGAGCCTGCCCCGCCGCCGCCCCCTCAGCCGAGGCCGACCACCCGATGCGAGCGCGAGCCCCGCGATGGCAGTCGCGGCGGCAGGCCGTGGGCTCCCCCCTCCCCCCCGGCCTGCAGGACTGGCTGTTCGAGAAGGGGTCGCTCACCCGTCGCCTGGTGGCGCGCTGCGGCGAGCGGTTCGCCCTGCGGCTCCTCGGCTCCTCCCGCGGTCCGGTACTGCCGGACGAGCGCCGGGCCCTGGCGCTGCCGTCGGGGTGCGTGGCGCTGGTGCGCCAGGTCTACCTGCTCTGTGGGAACCGGCCGCTCGTCTTCGCGCGCAGCGTGATACCACCCGGGAGCCTCGGCGGCCCCAACGGGCGCTTGGCGCGGCTCGGGTCCCGCCCGCTCGCGGTGCTGCTCTTCGGCCCCGTACCGGCCGCCCGGGGCACGATCGAGGTCGCCCCCGTCGGCCCCGGACAGGCCCTGTACGAGGCCGCGGCAAGGGGCCTCGGGTGCCCGCCTGAGGCCCCCCTGTGGGCCCGCAGGTCTCTCTTCTACCCCCGGGGCAAACCGGTGCTGGTCACCGAGGTGTTCTTGCCCGGGGTTGCCGAGCTACCCTGACGCCGAACGACGACAAGGAACCCTCGTGCCGCCTCTGACCGAGCACCTCGCCGACTACGTCCGCCTGATGCGGCTGCATCGCCCCATCGGCGCCTTCCTGCTGCTCTGGCCCACCCTCTGGGGGATCTGGATCGCCAGCGAGGGCCGGCCCGATCCGCTGGTCCTGGTGGTGTTCGTCGCCGGCGTGTTCCTCATGCGCTCCGCCGGCTGCGTCATCAACGACTACGCCGACCGGGACTTCGACCCCTTCGTCGAGCGCACCCGCGACCGACCCCTCGCCACGGGGCGCGTCAGCCCGTCCGAGGCGCTGGTGCTGTTCTTCGCCCTGTGCCTGGTGTCCTTCGGGCTGGTCCTGCTCATGAACCGGTTGACGGTGCTGCTCTCCGCAGCGGCCGTCGCCCTGGCGGTGACCTACCCCTTCATGAAGCGCTATCACCACCTGCCCCAGGTGCACCTCGGCGTCGCCTTCGGCTGGGGCGTGCCCATGGCGTTCACCGCCGAGACCGGCGGCTGGCCGCCGGCCGTGGCGTGGGTCCTGCTCGCCGCGGTGGTGCTCTGGGCCGTGGCCTACGACACCCTCTACGCGATGGTCGACCGGGACTACGACCTGCGCATCGGGGTGAAGTCCACGGCGATCCTGTTCGGCTCCGCGGATCTCCCGGTCGTCGCCGGGGTGCACGCGGCCGTCCTCCTGCTCCTCGTCGCCGTGGGCCGGCTCGCCGGGCTGCGCTGGCCCTACTACGCCAGCCTGGGGGTGGCGGCCGGGCTCGCGGTCTACCAGCTCTGGCTCGCCCGCGACCGGGACCCGGCCCAATGCTTCCGGGCCTTCCTCCACAACAACTGGCTCGGCGCGACCGTCTTCGCCGGCATCGTCGCCAGCTACGCCCTGGAGGGCTGACCACCGGGGCGAGCCACACCCGGGTGCCGGCGGGCGCCGGGCCGGGCCGAACCGGGCCGGGCCGGGCAGCACCGAGGGTCCTCGCGCCCCCGGGTCGCCGGCGCCGCCCTACCCCACGCGGGTCACACCCCCTGCACCTCGAGCCCGAGGCTCGTCGCGACGCTCTCCAGGGCCCGGCGGTCGGCGACGACCGCGGTGCTCGCCCGCGCCGGGTCGAGCCAGGCTGCGCCCACGCGCTGCAGGTCGTCCAGGGTTACCGCGAGGACCCGCGAGCGGAAGCGCCGGCGCTGCTCCGGCGAGCGGCCGTGCAGCTCCCCGAAGTAGGCCTTCACCGCCTCGCCGGCGGGGGACTCGGGGCGGTCGATGGCCCCCACGACCCCGAGGACGGCCTCTTCCACCTGGCGTGCCGCGTGGGCGCCGCCCGCGAGCCAATCGAGCGCGGCGTCGAAGTCCTCGAGGGTCTCCGCCAGGCGCGGGTCGCGGTAGGAGAAGAAGCGGAATGTGCCCGTGTCCGAGTCCCAGCCCGCCCCCGCCCCGTAGGCCCCGCCTTCCTCACGAACCTTGCGGTGCAGGAAGCCGTTGGTGAGGAAGTGGCCCAGGACGGCGAGGACCGGGGCGTCGGGATGGTCGGCAGGCACGGTGGGGTAGGCCCGGGCGCAGAAACTCACCTGGCTCGGGACCGCCCACCCTTCGCGCACCGGAGACGGCGCCGACTCCAGGGCGAACCCGCTGGCCCCGGCGGGCCGCGGGAGGTCGCCCCAGCGCCTCTCGAGGGCCTCACGCAACGCGTCCTGGCGCGAGGCCTCGGAGACGACCAGCAGACGGAACGGGACCTCGATCAGCCGGTCCCGCAGCCGCGCGAGACTCTCGCCGAGCTCGACGAGGGCCTCCTCGCGGTCGAGCGCGTCGTCCAGGGCCTTGAGACGCTGCAGACCCAGCAGGCCGTCCCAGCGGTGGACCAACCGCCCCACCGGGCTCGCTCCCGCCGAGGCTGCGGAGATCGCGAGCACGTGGCCGTGGCCCACCACGGCCTGCTCGCGCTCGGCCCGCGACTGGGCCACGAGCTCCCGCAGCCATTCGCGCTCGTCGAAGCGGGCTCGCTGGAAGGTCTCCCGCAGGACCTCCGCCAACCCGTCCGCGTTGCGGGCGAGCGCCTTCCCGGACAGAACGAAGAGTCCCCGCGCCCGGGCGGTCGCCGACACGCTGGCACGCACCGAGGCGTCGGCGGAGATGCCCCCCGTCACGGCGGCCTGCCAGGCCTGCGTGGCCCGGTAGTCGCGCCCACCGCAGCCGACCTCCGTCACCCAGTCGCAGAGGAGGGGGAGCCGGTCGGTGTCCTCGGGGGAGAGGGCCGGAAGGTCCGCCACCACCTGCACGTACACGAGGCCGTTCGTCCCCCGGACGTACCAGTGGGCCGGGAGCCCCGCGACGGGCGCCCCCTGGCCCGTGGGGATCGGCAGGTCGGCCGGGACGTCCGCGAGACCCACCCGGGGCAGCAGGTCGGGGTCGTCCTGGGCCCGCTGGCGCTCGAGGAGCGCGGCGGCCCGCTCCACCACCCGGCGCGCCCCGGACTCGTCGAGGCCTGCCCGCATCGCCGCCAGCCTCTCGGTCTCCTGCCGCTCGCGGCGCGCCGACAGCTCCGGGTCCGGGCGCATGACGACCCGCACCCGGTGGGGGTTCTCGAGGAGCCGCGTCCGCACCAGGTCGCGGATGAAGGCCGGGTCGCGTGTGGCAGCGCGCAGCTCCTCGAGCGCGGGGTCGATGTGGAGCAGGTCGGCCGGGTCGCCCCCGTGCAGCGTGGGTCCGAGCACGTTCACCATCAGCCGCAGGCCGTACGGGACGTGCCCCCCCCGGATCTCCCGCTGGGAGAGCTCGAGCTGGTGCAGGACCGACTCCACGTGCTCGGCCGGCACCCCCTCGTCGGCGACCCGGCGGAGCACGCCCAGCACCAACTCCTCCACCGCCTCGGCGCGCTCCGGGCTCGACCCCTCGAGGCCGCAGGCGAAGCTCGCCTCGCGCGTCGAGTCGTCCAGGCCGCAGATCTCGGAGGGCGAGCGCCCGAGGTCCGTCGTCTCGAGCGCGTGCCGCAGTGGCGAGGCGCTGTTGTCGAGGAGCACCCCGCTCAGCAGGTGCGCGTGCAGGATCGATCTCACGTCGGTCACCCGATTCAGGAGCCAGCCGAGCACGATGTGGGTACGGTCCCGGGTGGGCTCCGAGGGGTCGACGGCGTACGCCGTCTCCACGCGGATCGGTGACTGCAGGCGGCGCTCGTCGGGCACCGAGAAGCGCACCGGCCGCGCCTCGAAGCCCGCGAGCGCGAGGGCCTCGAAGCGGCGCTGGTGGGCGAGGGCCGGCATGTCGCCGTAGGTCATGAAGACCGCGTTCGAGGGGTGATAGTGCGTCGCGTGGAAGGCGCGCAGCCCCTCCCAGGTCAGGTCGGGGATCCGCTCCGGGTCCCCCCCGCTGTTCCAGTGGTAGGTGGTCGTCGGGAACAGGCGCTCCTGCAGGGCGTGCCAGAGCTGCGTGGTCGGTGCGCTCATGGCCCCCTTCATCTCGTTGTAGACCACCCCCTTCAGCAGCAAGGGGCTCGAGGGATCCTGGGGGACCGCGAACTCGACCCGGTGACCCTCCTGGGTGAAGTCGAGCTCGGCCAGCCGAGGGAAGAAGGCCGCGTCCAGGTAGACCTGGAGGAGGTTGTCGAAGTCCTTCGCGTTCTGGGTCGCGAAGGGGTACGCGGTCCAGTCGGCACCGGTGAAGGCGTTCATGAACGTGTTCAGCGAGCGCCGGGTCATCATGAAGAAGGGGTCGCGGACCGGGAAGCGCCGACTGCCGCAGAGCGCGGTGTGCTCCAGGATGTGCGCGACCCCGGTGGAGTCCTGGGGCACCGTGAGGAACGCCACCAGGAAGGCGTTGTTCGTGTCCGGGGCGGCCAGGTGCACGTGCCGGGCCCCCGTGGGGCCGTGCCGGTACTCCTCCACCGTCAGGTTGAGCGAGTCGACCCGGGTGCTGCGCAGATGCTGGAAGAAGGTGTCGGTCATGGATCCGTTCCCCGTGGTCTCGCCTCTGATGGAATCCGGCCCGGGGCGCCGGGCCGCAAGCCCGCCCCGGAACACCGGCCTCTCAACCCGGCTGCAAAAGGTCCGCTAAGCACCGGAGAAGTCGTGCACTCCGGCCGCCTCGCCCCGGCCCCGTATAATCGAGGCGGCGGGGTCTGGCCGACTTCCCGGAGAGCCGAAGCGAAAGCATGGAGATACCCGGCTACAAGATCCAGCGCGAGATTGGCAAGGGCGGGATGGCGACCGTCTATCTCGCCATCCAGGAGTCCCTCGGCCGGCCGGTGGTGCTCAAGGTCATGGGCACCAACCTCGAGACGACCCCCGAGTTCAGCAAGCGCTTCCTGAACGAGGGCCACGTCCTCGCCTCGCTCTCGCACCCCAACATCATCACCATCTTCGACATCGGGATCGCGGAGGACTTCCTCTACATCTCGATGGAATACCTCGGCGGCGGGTCGCTCGCCCTGCGCATCGCCCAGGGAATGACCCCGGAGGGCGCCCTCGACATCGTGCGCCAGATCGGCACCGCGCTCGCCTTTGCCCACGCCCGGGGCGTCGTGCACCGGGACGTGAAGCCGGCCAACATCCTCTACCGCGACGACGGGACACCCGTCCTCACCGACTTCGGGATCGCGAAACAGGCGGGGGACTCCGAGCTCACCTCCACCGGCACCATCCTGGGCAGCCCCTACTACATGAGCCCCGAGCAGGCCGAGGGTCGAGTGGAGCTCGACGGGCGGTCCGACCTCTACAGCCTGGGCATCATCTTCTACGAGATGCTGACCGGACGGCGCCCCTACGAGGGTGATTCGGCCATCACCATCGTCCTGCAGCACCTGCAGGCGCCGGTGCCGCGCCTCCCCCGGGGGCTCGAGCGCTACCAACCGCTGCTCGAGCGGATGCTCGCCAAGCGGCGCGACCAGCGCCCGCGCGACGCCGCCACCCTGGTGAGCCAGGTGAAGGCCCTGCAGGTCAGCTTCGAGGGCACCCGGCTCCTGCAGCGCCCGGGCGTCGGGCCGGTCTCCCCCGAGGCCGGCCAGGCGTACCGGGGGGGGCACGTCACCCAGAGCATGGCAGCCGCCCAGGGCAACCGCCTGCGGGTGTGGAGCATCCTGGGCGCCCTCGCACTGCTCCTGACCGGGGCCCTGGCCGGGTATTTCGCCCACCAGATCAACCAGTACACCACCGTCTCGATCACCCCCTCCCACGGGCCGCCGCGAGCCGGGACACGCGCCCCGGAGCCGGGCGCCGGGGCGGCCCCCGGGGCCAGGGGCGAGGGCGGCGAGGCGGACGCCATGCAGCGCCAGGTCGTCACGGCGCTGAAGTGGCTCGGACGCAAGAGCCTCGAGGAATCGAAGCTCACCACGCCACCCGAGGACAACGCCCACTACTACTTCTCCCGGCTGCTCGAGCTCGAGCCGGGCAATCCCCAGGCGGTCGAGGGGATCGCCGACATCGGCCGGCGCTACGCCCAGATGGCCGAGGCCCAGATCCGGCGAGGCAACTACGCCGCGGCGGAGACCTACCTCAGCGAGGGCCTGCGCGTGGACCCGAGCAACAAACAGCTGCAGGTGCTGCGCTCCGGAGTGCAGATCCGCGAGCGCTCGTTCCTGGACGGACTGCTGGGGCTGTTCCGCGGGGAAGGCTGAGGACTGGAACTGGCTCTATCGGATGGTCGTTGGCACGGCGGGCGCCGGCGGTGGGGGGGCCCCGGCCCCGGGGGGAGCGCCCCGCTGCATCTGGTCGAAGTACTGATTGACGACGCTCTTGAAGTACTCGGCGACCGACGCCTTGAATTGATTCTCGATGCCCACGTCCGCCGGCACGTCGGCCGAGGTCTCGCCGCTCGAGGCACCCGAGTCCGGGGTCTGGCTCGCCGCCGCCTCGAGGGCGCTCTGCTCCTCCCGGCGGACCTGCTCCTGCAGCAGGGCCTTCTCCCGCAGCGCAGCCGCCTCCTCCTCGCTCGTCTGGCGGCCGGTGTCGTCCACGACCTTGCCGCCCTCGAAGACGAGAACCCGGGGACCCCGCCCGCCGGAGCGGTACCACGCAGGGGGCGAGCCGGAGAGGTAGACGTTGCCGCTGTCGGGGTCGACCCACTGGTAGATGCGGGCCGCGGCTGGCGTTGCGGCCAGGACCAGGGCGACGACGATGAGGGGTAGACCGCGCATGGGTCGTTTCACTTTGTCGGCCGAGCGGCCGGTGATTTTAGCCTGGCCGCCCGCTACGGCCCCAGGAGCACCAGCAGCACCGCCAGGCCGATCAGGCCCGCCCCGGCCCAGACCACCCGCAGGTCGGGCTCCAGGACGTTGCGCCGGACATGGAGGTACGCGCTGGTCACCTGCATCTCGGGCGGCGCCGCTTCCCGCAGGGTCAGCCGGTAGTCGCCCGGCTCGGTGACCTGCAGCGTCGCGAAGTCCCAGGTGAACTCCTGGAAAGAGGACTCCACGCTGTTGGCCACCAACTCGAACGAGTGCTCCGCCACGTTCGCCCCGTCCCGCGTGGCGACGGCCTGGTAGCGGTTGCGGGGGACGCTCGGCCCGTCCTTCGAGGGACCGTACTGCACCGAAAGCCTCAGCACCACCCGCACCGGGCTCGCCTCGGGGGTGAGCGCCACCGAGACCGGCTCGAAGCCACCCGGGCCGGCGCGCAGCGCGTAGCTGCCCACCGCCACCCCCGAGAAGAACTTCGCGTAGACGAAGTAGGCGGGACCCAGGAGCAGTCCGATCACCAGAAGGGCAAGTCCGAACGGGCGCATGTCCGATCCCCTACCGGCCCCAGCGGGGCACGCGTTCCAGCATACGACGGAACCGGCCTGGATTCACACTGGGGGATCCCCGCAGACCCCTCGCGTCGTACCTACCTTCCCCGCTCCACACACCCTGCAAGTGTAGCCGGCGCGCGGACCCGGGGCCGGACCCCGCGCGGGCCCGCGGCGCCCCGCGTGCCCTGGGTCATACCCCGCGGACGCCCGCGGCCGTTAGCATGTGGGCATCGCGCCCTCGAGCGAGCCGACCGCATGCGCCACGAACAGACCCTGGAGTACGTCGAACGCGCCTGGGAGGACGACATCCTGCCGGTCCTCTCCGAGTACATCCGGGTGCCCGCCCTCTCCCCCCACTTCGACCCCGACTGGGCCGCCCGCGGCTACGTGGACGAGGCCGTGGCGCTCGCCGAGGCCTGGTGCCGGCGCCAGCCGTTGCGCGAGGCGACGGTGGAGGTGGTCCGCCTGCCGGGGCGCACACCCGTCCTCCTGATGGAGATCCCCGGGGACCGGGAGGACACCGTCCTCCTCTACGGGCACCTGGACAAGCAGCCGGAGATGACCGGTTGGCGCCCGGGGCTCGGGCCCTGGACACCGGTGCGCGAGGGAGACCGGCTCTACGGGCGGGGCGGGGCGGACGACGGCTACGCCGTCTTCGCCTCGGTCACCGCGGTCGCCGCCCTGCAGTCCCTGGGGCTGCCCCACGCCCGCTGCCTCGTCCTCATCGAGTGCTGCGAGGAGAGCGGCAGCTTCGACCTGCCCCACTACGTCGAGGCCCTCGCGGAGCGCATCGGCACCCCGAGCCTCGTCGTCTGCCTGGACTCGGGCTGCGGCAACTACGACCAGCTCTGGTGCACCACGTCCCTGCGCGGCCTGGTCAGCGGGAACCTGCGGGTCGACGTGCTGACGGAGGGGGTCCACTCGGGGGACGCGGGCGGCGTCGTGCCCTCTTCGTTCCGGGTCGCGCGCCAGTTGCTCGACCGGCTCGAGGACGCGGCCACGGGGTCCATCCGCCCTGCGCCGTTCCACGTCGAGATCCCGCCGGTCCGGCGCGCCCAGGCCACCCGGGCGGCCACCGCCATGGGCTCCGGCGTGCACGGGAAGTTTCCCTTCGCCGGCGAAACGCGCCCGGTCTCCGGCGACCTTGCAGAACTGGTGCTGAACCGCACCTGGCGCCCCGCGCTGGAGGTGACCGGCGCCGCCGGCCTCCCGCCCCTGGACCGGGCCGGCAACGTCCTGCGCCCGTGGACGGCCCTGCGGCTCTCCCTGCGCCTGCCCCCCACCTGCGACGCGGCGGCGGCCACCCGGGAGCTCGAGTCCCTGTTGCGGGCCGACCCGCCCTGCGGCGCCCGGGTGAGCTTCGATCCGGAGCCGGCGATGGGCGGCTGGGATGCCCCGCCCGAGGACCCCTGGCTCGCGGAATCGCTGGACCAGGCCTCCCGGGCCTTCTTCGGTGAGCCCGCCGCCCACATGGGCGAGGGGGGATCGATCCCCTTCATCGGCATGCTGGCCTCGCGCTTCCCGACGGCCCGATTCCTCATCACGGGGGTCCTCGGACCCCAGGCGAACGCCCACGGCCCCAACGAGTTCCTGCACCTGCCCACCGCGCGCCGGCTGACGGCCGCCGTCGCCCGGGTCCTCTTCGACCACTGCCGGCGAGCGGCCTCGCCCTCGGCATGACCGCCACCGTGCCCCCCGCCCCCGGTCCCGAGCCGTCGGGGCCGCAGGACCCCACGCGCGCCACCCCGCCCGGGGCCCTGCGCTACGACCCGGCCCGCGGGGCGCTCTACGCGGTGGTGGCCGAGCTCTTCTTCACCAGCATGGCCGCGAGCGTGAAGCTCGCCTCGGCGGACCTCTCGAACGAGACGATCGTTTTTTTCCGCAACCTCTTCGGCCTGCTCTTCCTCCTCCCCTGGGTGCTGCGCCCGGGCACCCCCGGACTCGCGACCCGCCACCTGCGCTGGCACGTCGTGCGGGCCCTGGCGGGGCTCGGGTCCATGTACTGCTTCTTCTACGCCCTCGCCCACGTCCCCATGGCCGAGGCCGTCCTGATGAAGCTCACGGCCCCGCTCTTCATCCCGCTGGTGACGTTCCTCTGGCTCGGGGAGCGGGTCCCGCGCAACGTGGCCCTGGCGGTGCTGATCGGGTTCACCGGTGTCGCCTTCATCCTGCGGCCGGGCTTCGGCGAACTCTCTCCCGTCCTGCTGGTGGCGCTCGGGGCGGGGGCGCTCGCCGCCGCGGGCAAGACCGGCGTGCGCCAGCTCACGCGAACGGAGCCCATCACCCGCGTGGTGTTCTACTTCGCCCTGGTGTCGACCCTCCTGTCGGCCCTGCCCCTCGCCTGGGGCTGGACCCCGCCGGACCCCCAGGGGTGGGCCCTGCTCGTCCTGCTCGGGCTCCTGGCCACCTTCGGCCAGACCTTCATGACCGCGGCCTACGGGCTCGCGCCGGCGGCCCAGATCGGTCCCTTCACCTACAGCTCGGTCCTGTTCGCCTCGGCCTACGGTTGGCTCCTCTGGGGCAACACCCCGACGCTCTTCTCGGGCATCGGCGCCGCCCTCGTCTTCGCCGCCGGGGTTGCGGCCACCCGGGCGCGCTCGCGCGAGCCGGCCGAGCCGCTCGCCGGGACCCCGTAGGCAAACCGGACGCCGCTCGGCTACCATGCTGACCCCCTGCCGCCCCGCCGAGGCCCGTCGCGCCCCCCAGCCCAGGGCCGGGACCGCCCTGTCGAGGACCGTGAAATGACCAGAACCGTCCGAGCCTCGGGGCTGTTCGTACTCCTCATCCTGGCCCTGGCCCTCGTGCTCCTCGTCTGGAACGGGCAGTCGCGGGTTCGGGACTACCGCGACCACCAGACGGACATGGCCACGCGCGGCGCCCGGGCCGCCGCGAGCGAGGTCGCGCTCCAGGTCGAGGAGCTGCGTCGGCGCGTGCACCTGTTCGCCGAGCAGGAGGCCGAGCTCATCGGGCAGCTGGCCGCCCACCCGGAGGACCGGGTGCGCCACGAGCAGCTCGCGGCCCGGCTCGACCGGCACTTCTCGGACCGCCTCTCCTTCGCCGTGGTCTCGGCGGCCGGGAAGACCCTGGTCGACGACGTGGACAACCTGATCGGCGACCTCTGCGTCGTGGACATCGCCCAGTTCGCCGCGGGGGATCACCCCAACCGCGTCTACATCCACCCCCAGCCCGGGGCCTACCACTTCGACCTGATGGCGCGGCTCGACCACCCCGGCCGAGAGAGTCAGGTCTTCTTCGTCAGCTTCCACCCCACGGTGGTCGCCCGCCTGCTGGGGAGCCACGCCCCGGACCGCCACCTGCTGCTCCTGCTGCGGGAGTCCCTCTCGGGGGTCATCGAGGTGACTGCGGAGGGGGCGCGCGACCAGATCAAGCGCGAGCCGCAGCTGACCCCCGAGGAGATCGGGCGGGTCGCCGCGGTCGTGCCAGTGCCCGGGACCGACTGGCTGCTCGCGGATCTGCCCGACGCGGGCCTCGAGCGCCGGGCGCGGCAGGCGATCTGGCGGGAGACGGGGCTTTTCGTGGTGGCACTCACACTCGTCGCGCTCTTCATGCTGCGGTTCCTGAAGCTCTCCGAGCGCCAGCGCTTCGCCGCCGAGGACCAGCTGCGCCGCGCCCAGCACGAGCTCGAGTTGAGGGTACGGGACCGCACCCAGCGCCTCACCCACGCGAACAGCGAGCTCCAGCGCCAGATCCGGGAGCGCCGGGTGGCCGAGCGCAATCTGCGCGAGCAGGAGGGGACCCTGCGGGCCATCCTGGACTCCGCCGTCGACGCGATCGTCGTGATCGACGACCACGCCCTCATCCGCATCTTCAACGGCGCCGCGGAGCGGATGTTCGGGTACTCGAGCGAGGAGGCGGTGGGGCAGAACGTCAACCTGCTGATGCCCTCGCCCTGGCGCGAGGAGCACGACGCCCACGTGCGCCGCTACCTGGAGACCGGCGAGCGCCGGGTCATCGGCGTCGGTCGCGAGGCGCAGGGGCTGCGCAAGGACGGCACGACGTTCCCCGCGCACATCGCGGTGAGTGAGGTCGACCTCGGCAACCGCCGGCTGTTCGCGGGGATCCTGCGCGACCTGGGCACGAGCGGCGGCCCCGGTGCTGGGAATTGACCGCAGAGGCGCTGCTGACGCGGGGGCGTGACGTGAGCCGTTCCCTGCGCCTGCGCGTCCCTGCGGCGTGACAAGACTTCGAACGCGAGGAGGAAGTGGTGGTGAGCGAGATCCGGAAAGTGGTGCTGGCCTACTCGGGCGGGCTCGACACGTCGATCATCTTGAAGTGGCTGCGGGACAACTACGGCTGCGAGGTGGTCACCTTCACCGCCGACGTCGGTCAGGGCGAGGAGCTGGAGCCCGCCCGCAAGAAGGCCGAGGCGATGGGGGTGAAGGAGATCTTCGTCGAGGACCTGCGCGAGGAGTTCGTGCGCGACTTCGTGTTCCCGATGTTCCGGGCCAACGCGGTCTATGAGGGCGAGTACCTGCTCGGGACCTCCATCGCCCGCCCGCTCATCGCGAAGCGCCTGGTCGAGATCGCGGCCGAGACCGGCGCGGACGCCGTGTCCCACGGCGCCACCGGCAAGGGCAACGACCAGGTGCGCTTCGAGCTCGGGGCCTACGCCTTGCGCCCGGACATCCGCGTCATCGCGCCCTGGCGGGAGTGGGACCTCGATTCGCGGGAGAAGCTCCTTGCCTACGCGGAGGCGCACGGGATTCCGGTGGAGATGAAGCGCGGCAAGAAGTCGCCCTACTCCATGGACGCGAACCTCCTGCACATCTCCTACGAGGGGGGCCCGCTGGAAGACCCCTGGACCGAGCCCGAGGAGGACATGTGGCGCTGGACCGTCTCGCCCGAGCGGGCGCCGGACCGGCCGACCTACGTGGAGATCGCCTTCGAGCACGGCGACCCGGTGGCGCTCGACGGCGAGCGGCTGTCGCCCGCGAACCTGCTGGCCACGCTGAACCGCGTGGCGGGGGCGAACGGCGTCGGCCGCCTGGACCTGGTGGAGAACCGCTACGTCGGGATGAAGTCCAGGGGCTGCTACGAGACCCCGGGCGGCACCGTGCTCCTGAAGGCACACCGGGCCATCGAGTCGCTCACGCTCGACCGCGAGGCCGCGCACCTGAAGGACGAGCTGATGCCCCGCTACGCCAGCCTGGTCTACAACGGCTACTGGTGGAGCCCGGAGCGCCAGCTGCTCCAGGGGCTGGTGGACGCCTCCCAGCGCCACGTCAACGGCGAGGTCCGGGTCAAGCTGTACAAGGGCGGTGTGAGCGTCGCGGGCCGGCGCTCGCGCACCGACAGCCTGTTCGACGAGCGGATCGCCACCTTCGAGTCCGACGCCGGGGCCTACGACCAGAAGGACGCCACGGGCTTCATCAAGCTGAACGCCCTGCGCATGCGCATCGCGGCGGCCAGGCGCGGGGACTAGCCCCGGGGCCGCGCGCCGGGCGAGGGGCCCGCACCCGGGGCCCCGGGCACGCAGGACGTAGAGCCGGGACCACAGCTTCCCCGTCACCGTCAGCTCCCCGGAGGCGGCGTCGAAGGCGACCCCGTTCGACACCGCCTCTTCCGGCAGCCGCCCCTCCCGCGCCCGCAGGGGCCCAAGGTCGATCCAGCCGAGAACGTTGCCGTCGTCCGGGTCGACCCGCAACAGCACGTCGGACCGCCAGACGTTCGCGAGGACCTCACCGCGGGCGTACTCGAGCTCGTTCAGCGCCGCGACCGGCCGCCCGCGCGCCCGGACCGTGATCCGGCCGGTCTCCTCGAGCGGGCCCGGGTCGAGGAAGCGCAGCTCCGGGCTGCCGTCGCTCATCAGCAACCGCCGGCCGTCGTGGGTGAGACCCCAGCCCTCGCCCGGGTAGCGGAAGCTTCCCAGGGGCTCTAGGGTCTTGCGGTCGTAGAGGAGGCCGGTGCCCTCGCGCCAGGTGAGCTGGTAGACCCGGTCCCCCAGCACGGTGACCCCTTCACCGAAGTACCCCCGGGCGAGCGGCCGCTCCCGCAGGGCCCGCCCGCTGGAGGGGTCGAGCAGGGAGAGGGTGGAGCGCCCGTAACGGCCCGTCCCCTCGTAGAGCAGTCCGTCCGCCAGGGCCAAGCCCTGGGTGAACGCGTCGGCGCGGTGAGGGAGGGTCCGCACGACCTCGTAGCCACAGCGCGGCAGCTCGGCCGTCACCGTCTCGAGGCCGTCGTCTCCGGCGGCGAGCGCCCCGGCGCACCCCTGGGACAGAGCCAGGGCCAGGGCCAGAGCGAGGAAGGGCCGTGCGAGCCCCTGCACGGCGGAAGCGATTCAGAGCGCCGGGGCGTTACCCCGGGGGTGTCTTGCGTTGCCCGCGCCCAGGTCGGGCGCCCGGAGGGAGTTGCCGATCGTGGCCGCCACCGTCCCCAGACCCACGGCGACCCAGAAGGACCAGTGGAAGTTCCAGAGCAGGATTGCAGCGAGCCCGTACATCAGCAGGGCGGTCGCCCACATCAGCTTCTCGGCCATTTCGGCACCCTCGTCCACTCCAGGCTTAAGCATAAGCTAATATTCTAATTCTCGCCATGTCCAGTCCGTCGGGACCCGGCCAGGGGCCGGAGACCGGGTCCGAGGGGACGGGTCCGAGGAGACGGGCTTGAGGAGACGGGGGACGCGTGTCAGGCCCTGCTGCGCAGGTGGGGGAACAGGAGCACGTCGCGAATGGAAGGTGAGTCGGTGAGCAGCATGACCAGGCGGTCGATGCCCACGCCCTCCCCCGCCGTCGGCGGCAGGCCGTACTCGAGCGCGGTGACGTAGTCCTCGTCGTAGTACATCGCCTCGAGGTCACCCGCGTCCCGCTCCGCGACCTGCCGGCGGAAGCGCTCGGCCTGGTCCTCGGCGTCGTTGAGCTCGGAGAACCCGTTCGCGATCTCCCGCCCCGCGATGAAGAGCTCGAAGCGGTCCGTGACGAAGGGGTCGGTGTCGTTGCGGCGAGCGAGCGGCGAGACCTCGGTCGGGTACGCCGTCACGAAGGTCGGGTCCTGCAGGCGATGCTCGACCGTCTTCTCGAAGATCTCCACCTGGACCTTCCCGAGCCCCCAGGTCGGCTTCACGGGGATCTCGAGGCGGCCAGCCGCGGCGCAGGCCTGCTCCAGGCTCTCCAGCTCCTGCGGCCTCACCCCGGGGTTGTGGTGGAGGATGGACTCCTTCACGGTCATGCGGGCGAAGGGCTTGCCGAAATCCAGGGTCTCCCCCTGGTAGACGACCTGCGGCGAGCCCGCCACCACCTGGGCGACGCCCCGGAACATCTCCTCGGTGAGGTCCATCAGGTCCCGGTAGTCCGCATAGGCCTGGTAGAACTCGAGCATCGTGAACTCGGGGTTGTGCTGCGTGGACACCCCCTCGTTGCGGAAGTTGCGGTTGATCTCGAACACCCGCTCCAGCCCGCCGACCACCAGGCGCTTCAGGTAGAGCTCGGGCGCGATGCGCAGGTACAGGTCCATGCCGAGCGCGTTGTGGTGGGTGACGAACGGCCGCGCCACCGCCCCGCCGGGGATGGCCTGCATCATGGGCGTCTCGACCTCGAGGAAACCCCGGTCCACCAGGAACCGGCGCACGAGCTCCACCGTACGGGCACGCGCCTCGAACGTCTTGCGCGTCGACTCGTTCATCATGAGGTCGAGATAGCGCTGGCGGTAGCGCGTCTCGGTGTCGGCGAGGCCGTGCCACTTCTCGGGCAGGGGACGCAGCGACTTGGTGAGCAGCCGCAGCTCGTCGACCTTCACCGAGAGCTCCCCGGTCCGGGTGCGGAACACGGTGCCGGCCGCGCCGAGGATGTCGCCCACGTCCCAGCGCTTGAAGTCCTCGTAGACCCCCTCGGGCAGCGCGTCCGCCCGGGCGTAGACCTGGACCCGCTCGCCGGACCCGTCCAGCAGGTGGGCGAAGCTCGCCTTGCCCATCACGCGGCGCGTCATCATCCGCCCGGCGATGCGCACCCGCACCGGGGCGCCCTCGAGCGCCTGCGCGTCCAGGTCCTGGAACCGGACCCGCAGCTCTGCGGCGAGCGTGTCCCGGCGGAAGTCGTTGGGGAAGGCGTTGCCGGCCTCGCGCAGGGCCGCGAGCCGGGCGCGCCGCAGGGCCAGCTGGTCATGGGTGTCCACGGTGTCCGTCATGCGGGTTTCCTTTCTCTCACAGGCCGGCCTTCAGGCTGGCCTCGATGAACGGGTCCAGGTCCCCGTCCAGGACGGGCTGGGGGTTGCCGGTCTCGTACCCGGTGCGCAGGTCCTTGATCCGGGACTGGTCGAGCACGTAGGAGCGGATCTGATGGCCCCAGCCGATGTCGGATTTCGAATCCTCGAGCGCCTGCTGGGCCACCTGGCGCTTCTGCATCTCCATCTCGTAGAGCTTGGCGCGCAACTGCCTCATGGCGTGGTCCCGGTTCTGGTGCTGGGACCGCTCGCTCTGGCACTGCACCACGATGCCGCTCGGGTTGTGGGTGATGCGCACCGCGGATTCCGTGCGGTTCACGTGCTGGCCACCGGCGCCGCTCGCCCGGTAGACGTCGACGCGCAGGTCGGCGGGGTTGATCTCGATGGCGACGTCGTCGTCGATCTCCGGGGAGACGAAGACCGCGGCGAACGAGGTGTGCCGCCGGTTGCCCGAGTCGAAGGGGCTCTTGCGCACCAGCCGGTGGATGCCGGTCTCCGTCCGCAGCCAACCGAAGGCGTAGGGGCCCTGCACGTGGACCGTCGCGCTCTTGATCCCGGCGACCTCGCCCGGCGACGCCTCCAGGATCGCGGCCTTGAAACCGCGCCGCTCCGCCCAGCGCAGGTACATGCGCAGGAGCATCTCGGCCCAGTCCTGGGCCTCGGTGCCGCCCGCGCCCGCCTGGACGTCGAGGAACGCGGGGTGGGAGGCCATCTCGCCGGAGAACATGCGCCGGAACTCAAGGTCGGCCACGGCGCGCTCGATGCGGTCCACGTCGGCCACGACGGCCTGCGCGGTGGCCTCGTCCTGGTCGTCCTCGGCCAGGGACAGCAGGTCACCGGCCTCCTCGAGGGCGCTCCCGAGGCGTGCGATCTCGCCGGTTACCTCTTGCAGCCGCGCCCGCTCGCGCCCGAGGTCCTGGGCCCGCTGCACGTTGTCCCAGACGTTGGGCTGCTCGAGCTCGCGTTGGACTTCCTCCAGCCGCTCGCGCTTGCCGTCGAAGTCAAAGATACCCCCTGAGGGCTTGGACACGGCCCTGGATGTCGCGAATGCGGGCAAAGACGGCGTTCAGCTCGAGCATGGCGCAGGTCCCGTTGGCGCGGCAGCCTTCACCGCGAGGGGGCAGAGGCCTGGAGGCGCGAAAGAATTATTGTAACGGCTGGGCCTCCTCCACGACGAGGCGCACGTTGCGCCTTCCCTGCCACTCGTCGACCTCCAGGCGGTAGGCGAGCCGCACGGCGCCCCCCGGGGCCGGCCAGGGCTGCTCGAGGGCGTTGAAGGCCACCGCCTCCACGGTCCGCCCGGAGGGCCCGGCCCGCAGGCCGAGGCGCAGGTGCCGCTCGGCGAACACCCGGCGGGAGACGAGCTGGAACTCGCCGTCGAAGAGCGGCTCCGGGAACCCTTGCCCCCAGGGCCCCCCCTCACGCAGCGACTCGGCGACCCCGATCGCCATCTCCTCGGGTGCGAGCGGCCCGTCGGTCCACAGCACGCCGGTGAGCCCCCCAGGGCCGGCGCGGTCCCGGACCTCCCGGTCGAAGGCCTCGGAGAACGCGGGCAGCGCGGAGGGGTCGATGGTGAGCCCCGCGGCCATCGCGTGTCCGCCGAAGCGCACCAGGAGTCCTGGGTGGCGGGTGCCGATGGCCTCCAGGGCGTCGCGCAGGTGGACCGCGGGCACCGACCGGCCCGACCCCCGCAGGTCGCCCCCGGCGACCGGCGCGAAGGCGATCACCGGACGGTGCAACCGCTCCTTGATGCGCGAAGCCAGGATCCCGACCACACCCGGGTGCCAGTCCGGGTCGAAGAGGCAGAGGCCCGAGGGCAGCGCGCCCTGCTCCCCGATCTCCAGGCGGCGCAGGGCGCCGAGGGCCTGGGCGTGCATCTCCGCCTCCACCGCCCGGCGCTCCCCGTTCAGGGCGTCCAACTGACGGGCGAGGCGCAGGGCCTCGGCATCGTCGTCGGCCAGCAGACAGGCCACGCCGAGCGACATGTCCGCGAGCCTGCCGGCCGCGTTCAGGCGCGGGCCGAGGGAGAATCCCAAATCCGTCGCGCCGATCCGGGCCGGGTCGCGGCCCGCGACGCGAGCGAGCGCGCGGATGCCGGGGCAACCCTGCCCGGCCCGGATCCGCGCCAGCCCCCGGGCCACCAGGACCCGGTTGTTGTAGTCGAGGGGAACCACGTCGGCGACGGTGCCGAGCGCCACGAGGTCCAGCAGGGCGGCGAGATTCGGCTCCTCGATCCCCCTGGCCGGGAACCAGCCCCGCCCCCGCAGCTCGGCGCGCAGCGCCGCCATCACGTAGAAGGCGACCCCCACGCCCGCCAGGCTCCGGCTCGGGAAGGCGTCGCCCGCACAGTTCGGGTTGACGATGGCGTCGGCCTCGGGCAGCTCCGGCCCGGGCAGATGGTGGTCGGTGACCAGGACCCGGATGCCGAGGGACCGGGCGGCGCGCACCCCCTCGAGGCTCGCGATCCCGTTGTCCACCGTCACGATCACGTCGGGCCGGCGGGCGGCGGCCGCCTCGACGACCTCGGGGGTCAGCCCGTAGCCGTAATCGAGCCGGGTCGGGACCAGGTAGTCGGCGTCGGCCGCCCCCATCGCCCGCAGCCCGCGCACCATCAGCGCCGCCCCGGTCGCCCCGTCCGCGTCGTAGTCGCCCACCACGAGCAGGCGATCCCCCGCCGCGAGCGCGTCGGCCAGGAGCCGCGCGGCCGTCCCGATGCCGCCGAGGCCCGCGAAGGGGTGCAGGCGCGCCAGGCTGTAATCCAGTTCGAGGGGACCCGAGACCTGACGGGCCGCGTAGACCCTGGCGAGAAGCGGGGAGAGCCCCGGGGGGAGTGGCGGCAGGGGGTCGGGCAGGACGCGGCGGACGATCCGTCTCGCCATCACGTCCGTCCCTGTCCCTGTCCCCGTCCGCGCGCAGGCGCCCTTCGCCCCGCGGCCCTCACGCGTCCAGCCGCTCGACCCTGATGCGGACGACCTTTCCGGCGACGCCGTCGAGCGCCTCGATGCGGGTGATGGCCTCGTTCATGCGGCCCTCCGTCACCCGGTGGGTCAGCATGATGAGGGGCACGTGCTCGACCCCAGGGACGGGCTCCTTCTGCATCAGCGCCTCGATGCTGATCCCCCGGTCACCGAGGATGCGGGCCACCTCGGCCAGCACTCCGGGCCGATCGGCCGCCGCGATGCGCAGGTAGTAGGCCGTTTCGACGGCCTCCATGGGCAGGATCGGCAGGTCGGTGAGGGCGTCGGCCTGGAAGGCGAGATGGGGCACGCGGTTCTCCGGGTCGGTGGTGAGCGCCCGGGTCACGTCCACCAGGTCGGCGATGACCGCCGAGGCGGTCGGCTCGGCGCCCGCGCCGGCTCCGTAGTAGAGCGTGGCGCCGACCGCATCGCCCTTCACGAGGACCGCGTTCATGACCCCGTCCACGTTCGCGATCAAGCGGCGCTCGGGGATGAGCGTCGGGTGCACCCGCAGCTCGATGCCCTTCGCGGTGCGCCGGGCCATGCCGAGCAGCTTGATGCGATAGCCGAGCTCCTCCGCGTAGGCCACGTCCTCCCGGGCGATGCGGCTGATGCCCTCCACGTACGCCTTGTCGAACTGCAGCGGGACGCCGAAGGCGATGGCCGCCAGGATGGTCAGCTTGTGGGCCGCGTCCACCCCTTCCACGTCGAACGTGGGGTCGGCCTCGGCGTACCCGAGCCGCTGCGCCTCCGCCAGCACGTCCGCGAACTCCCGGCCGCGGTCGCGCATCTCGGTGAGGATGAAGTTGCTGGTGCCGTTGATGATCCCGGCGACCCACTCGATCCGGTTGGCGGCGAGCCCCTCGCGGATGGCCTTGATGATCGGGATACCGCCCGCCACCGCCGCCTCGAACGCCACCATCACCCTCCGCTCCCGCGCCGCGGCGAAGATCTCGTTGCCGTGCAGGGCAATCAGGGCTTTGTTCGCGGTCACCACGTGCTTGCCGTGGGCGATGGCGTCGAGGATGAGCGTGCGAGCCGGCTCGTAGCCGCCGAAGAGCTCCACGACGATGTCGACCTCGGGGTCTCTCACCACCGCGGCCGGGTCGGCGCTCAACCTCGCCTCGCTCAGCCCGAGCTCCCGGGCCCGGTCCAGGTTCGCCGCGGCCGCGTGCCCGATCTCGATCCCGCGCCCCGCCCGGCGGGCGATCTCGTCGGCGTTGCGCCCCAGCACCACGACCGTGCCGCCGCCGACCGTGCCGAGGCCGAGCAGCCCCACGCACACGGGCTTCACGGCGCCACCCCCGGCATCCCGCGGCCCGGGGCGGCCGGCGCCTCCCGGCGGGCCTCCCGAGGCGACGTCCGTCCGGTCCCACGCAGCACCTGGCGCGTGGGGTACTCGTTCTCTCTCAGGGCGAAGCGCACGTAAGCGTCCCCATGCTCGACGAAGAAGGCCCGGGGGCAGTACGGCGAGCCCCGCCCCGGGGCAGCGGTGTGCTGGTCAATTCCCGCGGGCCCGGTGCCGGGCCCGCCCGCACCTTAACGAAGCCCCGTCGGAAGTGTCAAATCGCGGAACGGCTGGTATTCTGCGGCCATGACATGGGTCGCCGCCGTTCAGATGGCCTCGGGCCCCAACGTCTCCGCCAATCTGGGTGAAGCCGAACGGTTGATCGCCCAGGCGGTGGACGGTGGGGCGAAGCTCGTCGTCCTGCCCGAGAACTTCGCCCACATGAGCACGGGCGACGGAGACTGGCGCGCCGTGCGGGAGACCGACGGCAGGGGCCGTATCCAGGATTTCCTCGCCGCCCAGGCCGCGCGCCACGGGGTCTGGCTCGTGGGGGGGACCATCCCCCTCGAGTCCCCGAAGACGGACCGCTACCGCGCGGCGTGCCTCGTCTACGACGACTCCGGCGAGCGGGTTGCGCGCTACGACAAGCTGCACCTCTTCGACGTCACGGTGAAGGCCGCCGTGGAAGAGCGTTACGCCGAATCGAGCACCATCGACCCGGGCAGCCAGCCGGTCGTCATCGACAGCCCCTTCGGCAGGATCGGACTGGCGGTGTGCTACGACCTGCGGTTCCCGGAGCTGTTCCGCTGCATGCTGGACCAGGGCATGGAGGTGATCACCCTGCCCTCCGCCTTCACCGCGGTCACGGGCCGCGCCCACTGGGAGGTCCTGGTACGCGCCCGCGCGGTGGAGAACCTCTCCTACGTCATCGCGGCCGGCCAGGGCGGCTTCCACGTGGGGGGCCGCGAGACCTTCGGCAACAGCACGATCGTCGACCCCTGGGGCGCGATCCTCGGCCAGCTCTCCCGGGGCCCCGGCGTCATCGGCGCGGACATCGACCTGGAGCGGGTGGCGAACATCCGCAAGACCTTCCCCGCGACTGAGCACCGCCGGCTGCACTGCGGCTGACCCGCACGGCGGCTGACGCCGGGCGGGGCCGCCTGCGGGGCCGCGGCGGGGTGCGCCCGCCCCGCCCCCTGCCGGTCGCCGCTGCCCGGGGACGGGGCCCGGGGCCCCTTCCCGACAGGCACGGGTCCTACCGGCCGAGCTCCCGCACGTCGACGAAGCGCCCCACGACCGCCGCGGCGGCGGCCATGGCCGGGCTCACGAGATGGGTGCGCCCGCCCGCGCCCTGCCGGCCCTCGAAATTGCGGTTCGAGGTGGAGGCGCAGCGCTCGCCCGGCTCCAGCCGGTCGGCGTTCATCGCCAGGCACATGGAGCAGCCGGGCTCGCGCCACTCGAAGCCGGCCTCGGTGAACACCCGGTCGAGGCCCTCCGCCTCGGCCTGACGCTTCACCAGCCCCGACCCCGGCACGACCAGGGCCAGCTTGATGCCCGGGGAGACCCGGCGGCCCCGCACGACCTCCGCCGCGGCGCGCAGGTCCTCGATCCGACCGTTGGTGCAGGACCCGATGAAGACCTTGTCGAGGGCGATCTGCCGGATGGGGGTCCCGGCCGCGAGTCCCATGTAATCGAGCGCCTGCTGCAGGCCGGCCCGGCGGACCGGGTCCGACTCCTGCGCCGGGTCGGGCACGCGGCCGTCCACGGGCACCACCATCTCCGGCGAGGTGCCCCAGGTCACCTGGGGCCGGATCGCGGCGGCGGCGAGGCGGACCTCACGGTCGAACACCGCGTCGGGGTCGCTGTGGAGCTCTCGCCAGGCGGCGGCGGCCCGTTCCCAGAGCACACCCGACGGGGCGTAGGGGCGGCCCTGTACGTAGCGGATGGTGGTCTCGTCCACCGCCACCATCCCCGCCCGCGCACCCGCCTCGATCGCCATGTTGCAGAGCGTCATGCGGCCCTCGACCGAGAGCGAGCGCACCGCCTCGCCGGCGAACTCCACGGCGTAGCCGGTGCCCCCGGCGGTGCCGATCTCACCGATCACCGCGAGCGCCACGTCCTTCGCGGTGACGCCGGGGGGCAGCTGCCCCTCCACCAGGACCCGCATGTTCTTCGACTTCTTCTGCAGCAGGCACTGGGTGGCGAGCACGTGCTCCACCTCGGAGGTGCCGATCCCGAAGGCGAGGGCCCCGAGCGCCCCGTGGGTCGAGGTGTGGGAGTCCCCGCAGACCACGGTCATCCCCGGGTAGGTGAGCCCCTGCTCCGGGCCGATGATGTGGACGATCCCCTGGCGGGGGTCGTCCATCCGGAACTCGTACACCCCGAACTCGGCGCAGTTCTGGTCCAGGGTCTCCACCTGGAGCCGGGAGACGGGGTCAGCGATGCCCGCCGCACGGTCGGTCGTGGGGACGTTGTGGTCGGGCACCGCCACGTTGGCGCCGGCGCGCCAGGGCCTCCGCCCACCGAGCCGCAGGCCCTCGAAGGCCTGGGGCGAAGTCACCTCGTGGACCAGATGGCGGTCAATGTACAGCAGGGCCGTGCCGCCCTCGTCGACCCGCACCACATGGGCGTCCCACAGCTTGTCGTAGAGCGTCTTCCCGGCCATCGGCAGCCTCGTCGGAGTCGGAAGTGGCCAGTATAGCGGGGGGAGGAAAATGGGGACATTCTGGTTTTTCCATCACCCCCGTGCCCTCGCCTGGCCCGGGTACCCGGGTCATGGGGGAGC